>JAGQGA010000130.1 GCA_020432595.1 Anaerolineales bacterium
CGTGAAGGGTACGGCTGGGGTCAGGTCAACCTGGGCGACCTGGGGGAAACGCTGCGCTACGCGGGCTTTCAGCGGCTGGCGGCCAAATATTGGCGCACCGGGCTGGGGGAAATGTGGCGCTCGGTGAGCAAGCGGGCGTTTGTAAAGGCACTCCAGCGATTGGTGCCAGAAATCAGGGCGGAACAGTTGCGGCCGGCACCGGCTGGGGTTCGCGCTCAAGCCCTCCTGCCCGATGGCTCGATGATGGACGATTTTGCCTTTGTGGAAACGCGCCGCATCATCAACGTTGTCAACGCCCCCTCCCCCGCCGCCACCTCCTCCCTGCAAATCGGGCAAACGATTGCCAATAAGGTAGCGGCAAGGGCATAGTCTCTTAATAGACATTAACGAAATTAACTTTATGTCACGCAAAGGCGCAAAGACGCAAAGGAAAAATGCTTGGCGACTTTGCGACTTTGCGTGAGAAATTCTTATTTCCGATAATCTCTAATCTCTCAGTCTCCCAATCCCGTCTTTTACCCTCAAACCAGCAGGTTAAAGAAGGCGCTGATGAGAATCATCATCAAGATGAACAGACCCAAAACCCCGGCCACGATGCTGATGATGGTGCCGAGGCTGGTGCGCTGCCGTTTGATGGGGCTGCCGACAACAATTTGATAGGCGGTCTGGACGGTCTCGCTGATGATGTTGTCCAGGTTCCACGGCTCCACGCCGACCCATTCCCACCCTTTTTGCCGCATGGGGAAGGAGTTTGGGGGCTGGGCTGTGAGAAACGGCCGTTTCCCATCCCCCATCCTCATCTGCCAACGGCCACGGCGCAATAATGAGTTCCGCCTCGGCCAGCACCACTTCGGACTGGGGTGTTTCATTGCCACTAACCGTTTGCAGGGTGGCAAAGGGGAAGGCCTGGCGCAGGGCGATGAGGAGTGGCTGGGCAAAACTTTCCCCACCAATGAGTGCCACCCGCAGCGCATCAGGCAGCGTGGGGGCTTCCAATAGACGGCTGTCCTGCCGCAGCACCGCTCCGTGATACAGCCAAACCGCCACCGCTATCAGCCCATAAGCAATGGCGTGGGGCAAATCGTTGCTGAGACTGCCGCTGTTTGAACCCAACACAAGACCAACCAGGCGATAGACAATGTAAATGGCACTGCCGAGAGCCGTCATGGTGGCGACAAAGATATAGAAGTAGAGGTAAATTTTGCGGACAATATCTTCGCGCTCGTCCTGGCCGATTTCGCCGGGGCGGGCAGCAGCCAATTGCGCCTGTCGCCAGGGCAGCAGCCAAACGGACAGCCCCGCCACCAGGGCAGCGGTGAACCAGGCTAATTGCTCACGCAGTTGGGTGACAAAGGCGGTGCTAAAGGAGCGGATGAGGACGCTGATGTTGCCGCCCAGCCCCACCAGCACGGCCGCCAAGCCGATGGTGGCGACAAGATACCAGTAAAGGCGGCGAATGGTGGCCTGTTTGGGCTGTTCCTGGCTGGCCTGAATATCTTGCTGCAAGATTTTGGCGTGGTAGAACCAGAGGGCGGCGGTGACGACAATCATGGCGATGGGGTCGCGGATGTCGCCCTGAGGGTCAAGCCCCAGCAGGCTGCGGAGGATGCCAGCCAGAATGCCGGTGGCGGCAGCAACGGCCGTTAATGCCACCACAAAGATAATCAGGTAGAGGTAAAATTTACGCAGGGTGGAATGTGCTTCGGCGGGCGATTGGGGGAAAAGCGTCTGCGCTTGCCGCCAAAAGAACAACCACAGGGGGATGCCCACAACTAGGCGGGCGAGTTCGGCGGGGAGGGGGGAGGTGGTGTTGATAACGGCCGTTTGTGCCCCAAACTGCTTCAGCAGCCATTGCAGCAGCACAATCGCCCCAATCGCGGTCATCGTCACCCCACCGGCGGCAAAGCCAAAGTGGTGCCAGCGTCGGGTGGTGGTGAGAAAAACGGCCGTTGGTAATTCGGCGGCCACCAGCCGATACTGGTAAAACAGCAGCGGAGCCAGCACAAGGATGGGCAGTAAATAGCTAAGCACCTCGCCGCCTGGCGTTAACTGCAAATAGTTGGGGCTTGATTTGCCCTGAATGAGAAGCTGAAACAGCAGACGCAGCAGGTCGTAGCTGTAGTTGAGGGCTGGAATGAGAAAGCTGATGGTGGTGCCATGCAGATACAGCCCGCGCACCCATGATGTTTGCTCCGCCCGGTCTCGGCCGGCCAGCCGCTGTGCCCACAGCCAATGGACAAGAAAGACGGGCAAGGTGACGATGATAATGGCGATTTGCCAGGAAAGGGAGTCTGTCTCCGAAGCAATGCCTGCCCGACGGCTGAAAACCAGCAGATTTTGCAGCAGATTGATAAGCCCCCAGGTGAGAGCTTGAAGGCTTACCAGGGTGACGAGATAAATGTACCAACGTCGTATGCCGGTCATCATAACCTCCGTAAGGTGTGAGTACCTTAACGATGAAATTCTTGTACGCAAAACAAGAAGTGACACAGAGGTTCACAGAGATAAGAAAGAGTTTCACAGAGGAAGCGAGATTCTTCTCTGTGCTTCTCTGTGTCTTCTCTGTGAACCTCTGTGTAACGTTTTTGGTTCTGGTCTGTCCTGGTTAGGGACAACCTGTACTGTCTCTGTGCCAGCAGCTAACCCAATAGGAATCGGCCTGGGTGATCTTCCACCCATCATCGGTTTGGTTCAACAGCATGATAAAGGTGTCTACCGATTGGGAGCTATCGAAGAGGCCAGAATGGTAAAAGGTTGTTTCCTGAATGGTCACGGTGGCCTGGTCGGTGCCTGTGCGAACGGATTCTACCGCCAGGCTCACGTCGTTCTCTAGCCGAAATGCCCAGCTATTGCGCTGGATGTCGTCTATAAATTCGTTGAGGTTGGCGGGGTAATTGATGAGGGTGGGCGATAAATAGCCGTAGGCGCGTTCATAATCCTGCTGCCGCAGCGCCAGCAAGTAGTTGTGGGCGATGTTGTCAGGACTGTTTTCAGCCTGATATTCGGGGGCGGGGCGGCGCAGGACAAAAATGAAGACAGCGACAATGAGGAGCAGAATACCACCGACAATGGTGAGCAGGAATTTGTCGGTTTGTTTCATGATTTTCTCTTTAAAGAATCTCACGCAAAGTCGCAAAGCCGCTAAGATAGAGCGTTTTCTTTGCGCCTTTGCGCCTTTGCGTGATCTTTTTGTTCATTTTTTTGACCAGTTGTTTGCAGACTCAGGGCGTATTGCATACGCCTCTACGATTTGGGCTGGAAGACGTGGGGTTTGAGCAACCCGACCCAGGGAAGGTTGCGGTATTTTTCGCGGTAATCGAGGCCATAACCGACGACAAATTTATCGGGCAGGTCAAACCCTTTGTAGCGCAGGGGGATGTCAATGAGGCGCAGCTTTTCTTTGTTAAACATGGTGCAAACGTCAAGGCTGGCGGGACTGCGGGCACGCAGGGTTTTGAGCAGATAGTTGAGGGTAAGGCCGGTGTCTATGATGTCTTCGACGAAAAGGAGCGAACGGCCGTTAACCGGCACCTCCAAATCCTTCTCCAACCGCACCATTCCCTCATGGCGCGACGATGCCGAATAGCTGGTGATCGCCATAAAATCCACCTCCACCGGAATCGTAATCGCCCGCAGCAGGTCAGCCATAAACGGCACAACCCCCTTCAGCACCCCTACCAGCAGCGGGTTCTGCCCGGCATAATCCTGCGAAATCTGCTGCCCAATCTCCCATACTCGCGCCTGAATTTGTGCCGCCGTGAACAAAATCTGGCTCACATCGTCAAACATCTCCCCATACGCCTCCGGCGCAAACGGCTCACTCATACTGCCTCCCATTCTCTTTATACCGTACCTATCTACGGCATCTCCTGTGCGTCAGTGCCCATAAACGGCGCGGCATGTCCATCCTGCCCAAACTTAATCATCAAATTCCGCAAATCATCCCGCTTCAGCAGCTTGACGTTAACCTCTGGGAACAGCACCCGAAGCCGCTTGAGCTTGCGGTTTTTACGCGATACCAGCGCCGGCCGCATCGTGGTCAGCTCCACATACAGATCTTCGCTTGGCAGGTAAAAGTCAGGCGAAAATGCTTCGGTTATAGTTCCTTCCGCATCTCGCCCCAGCACAAAAGTGCGTGGTTCATACTGCCATTCAATACCATAATAGTCCAAAATACGGGCAAATTCAGCTTCCATAGGATGGGAAAAGGGGGGTTGTTCGGTCGGTTCCACAAAAATTTCCTGCAAAGTTGGTTTTTCCAGCAGCATACATTGTACCCCTTGTTTGTTGTAACTCAACGTTTTAGCTTTTAGCAACGAGGCAGCCGCTGCTTACTTTCCAGGGCTGCCTCTTGAGCGTTGCAGATGATGGTCGAATTTTATGCCGGAACCATTTCCGCCATATTCTGTACCATCCGAGCCATCACATAGTCGGTGTGTACAACTGGGTGAACTTCATATTGCTGAATGGGAAAGAGCGGGTAAGCGGTTAACCGCTCCCACACGGCCTCAAATGAATCTAAATCAGCAATAGCAACTGCCTGCCGACCGTCCAAAAATTGATACACGCTCTCTATCCAACCCTCGGCCTGGCCTTCATCCAAGTATGCTTTGGCGGCAACCATGGCTGCGTTCATATCAGCAATGGGGTCGGCTCCAACCAGGGGCTTTACAAAAATAAAGAACTTCATGTCAAACCTCCTATACTGTCCCTCCATACAAAAACAAACGTCCCGTCAAGCAAAGCTTAACGGCCGTTTCTCCCCCCGTATACTGTTAAACGTCACCACTTTACCGTGAGCATCTTCACCCAAGGACTGTGACAAACGGCCGTTTCCGCCCCCAACTTTTATGCTACACTGTCTATACTTCAGTTTAAGTAGCTGCGAACGAATGCCGCCATGATAAAATTCATCCGTGTTCGTCCGCGTCCCACTTGTGCAGGAGACAGAGATGATGCACACAAACGGTCAGAAAAAAACGGCCGTTATTCCCCTCACCAACCGCGCCATCGCCCACACCTTGGAAACCGTTGCCGAACTGCTCGATGCCCAACACGCCAACCCCTACCGCGTCCAGGCGTACCGCAACGCCGCCACCACCCTGCGCGAGCTGGCTCCCTATGTCGGCGACATTTTGCAGCACGAGGGGGTACCCGGCCTGATTGAACTGCCCCATATCGGCCGTTCCATCGCCCAGGCCATTGAACAACTGGTAGAAACCGGCCAACTCCCCCTGTTAGAACGGCTGCGCGGCAGCACCATGCCCGAACAAGTGCTGGCAACCGTTCCCACCATTGGTCCCAAACTTGCCAGCCGCATTTACGAAACGCTGGATATTGAAACGCTGACGGAGTTGCAAACGGCGGCGTATGACGGCCGTTTAGACCAGGTTCCCGGCTTTGGCCCCAAGCGGCTTCGCGCCGTGCGTGAATCGCTGGCCGGCCGCTTCCGCCCGCGCCCTGCTCCCACACGCCCCACCGCTCCCCCGGCTAACCAGCCCTCGGTAAGTGAGTTGCTGGACGTTGACCGGGAATATCGGCAAAAAGCCAGGGCACGCCAACTGCCGCGCATCGCCCCGCGTCTCTTCAACCCCACCAACGAAGCATGGCTGCCGGTGCTCCACACCGAACGAGGCCGCAACCATTACACGGCGCTCTTTTCCAACACTGCCCGCGCCCATGAACTGGGCATGATTCGGGATTGGGTGGTAATCTACCGGGACGATGAAGATGGTAACGGCCAATGGACGGTTGTCACCGCCCAATTTGGCCCGTTGCGCGGACAGCGCATTGTGCGTGGGCGTGAAGGAGAAATGCAGCGACACGATGAAAGAGAAGAAACGGTTGCGCCAGCTTAACCGCTGGCTGGGGCGGTTGCTGCTCGGCCTCTTGATCCTGCTGGGGCTGCTGCTGGCCGCCTCAGCCATTTACAACCGCACCCTGCCAACCGGCTCAGCCACCCCCGCCCAGCTTAGCGAGGCGGAAAAGGCACGGCTGGCGGAATTTTGGCAGTTGCGGCAGCAGTTGGGCGATGCCGTCTGGCCGGGCTGGCACACCATTGCCTCCCCCGTCATCGTCTACAACGAATCCCACGTTTTCCTGCTGGGCTACCCTGACGCGCCGCCCGCTGGCTGGCAAACAGTGCCACGCGGCGAGACCCACGGCAGTGCGTGGCAGCCCATTGCCAACGACACCTTTAACGGCCAACCCTACTACGCCCAGCCCATCCCCGCTGACGGTACCACACCGCAGGCGTTTGTGGTGCGCGTGGGCGACCGTTGGGTGAGCAGTATGCAGACGATGGAGTGGATAGAGATCAGCTTTGCCAACCAGTTTCGCCGCGATTTGCCGGGCTTTTTAACGGCCGTTTTCCCCTACACCCTCGTCACCAACCTCTTTATTCGCGGCAGCGACGGCTACATCTCGCTGCTCATCCACGAATCGTTTCATGCGTATCAGGGGGAATTGGCCCCCGAAAAGGTGGCGGCGGCAGAAACGGCCGTTTCTCAGCAAGAATCCCTTTACCCCGATGACCCCGCCCTGCAAACCAACTGGCAAACCGAACTCGATCTGCTTGTTGCCGCCCTGCAGCCCGATGCCGACACGGCCGAACTCGCCTGCCAATTCCTGGCACAACGGCAGCAGCGCCGCCAGCAGGCCAACCTGTCGCCCGACCTCATTGCCTATGAACAGCAGCGGGAGTGGCTGGAAGGGCTGGCTCGCTATGCCGAACTGGAAATGTGGCGGCAGGCAGCCAACACGGATGGCTACACCCCCTTCCTTTCCCTGCTCGATGACCCCAAGTTCAACCGCTACACCAGCTTTGACCAACGCTGGCAGCAGGAAGTTGACCAAATCGGCCGTTCGGCCGGCGCGGGCGACGGCCGTTTTTATTACACCGGCATGGCGCAAGCCGTGCTGCTGGATCGACTGCTGCCCGATTGGAAAGAACAGGCATTTGATGAAGGAGTGTGGCTGGAAGAATTATTGCAAACAACTTGCGCTGCCATTTCTGCCAGGTAGGGGCAAACCCATGAGTTTACCCCACCACAAACCAATCATTAGCTAAAATACGCTTGCAAATCCACCTGCTCGACCCCGGGAATCCGCTTGCGCTCAAACAGATGCTTGCGCTCCAGCGGCATCGTCGCGTCAATCGCAATGCGTCCCCAATCCTCCGGCCTGCGCCCGCCGTAAAAACCGGGCACATCCAGCGTAAACACCCGCTTGTCCACCCGCCCCCGCGTCAAAAATGCCCAATACACATCATTCAGGTCGTTGATGTCCACATCCTCATCCACCACCATGCAGCTTTTGGTAAAGTCATGGTTCACGCCAAAGGCCGACAGCAGCACCTGCCGCGCATGGCCTTCATACTGCTGGTTGATTTTGACGACGACGTTCATCACGTTTGGCACACAGGCCACGTCAATGATGCCACGGCACGTTTTGTTGAGGTGCTGGAAAATTTGTGAAGCAAAGGCGACTTCCAACAGCCGATGGTCTTCGGGTGAGCCACAAACAAGGCCGTGGAAGTAAGCATCGGAACGGACAACAACGGCCGTTATTTCAAACACATGGTTGTTCCCCTCCGGCACATAATATCCCAAAAACTCGCCAAACGGCGCTTCCGGCCGGCGCACATGGGGCAAAATCCGCCCCTCAATCACCACCTCCGTCTCTAGCGGCACCTCCAAATCAATGGTACGGCAGCGGCGCATTTGCACCGGTTCCCGCGACAGCCGCGCCACCACGTCCAACTCGCTGTCCTGCGGCGGAATGGGGGCGGCAGCGGCCAGGGCAAATTCGGGCGGCGGCCCTAGCAGAATGGCCGCTTCCAGCGGCTTGCCCATCGCTTCGGCCTTGGCCTGGTAGCGGGTCAGGTCGTGGCTGGTACCCAGCCGCACCCGCAGCTCTTCGTCGCTAATGTGGAGACAGCGGTGAAAAGAGAGGTTGGGAACGGCCGTTTCCGGATCCTTCGCCAAAAAAATCCCCGCCGTAATATACGCCCCCGCGTCCTTCTCGTGGTAATGAATGTGCGGCAGGTCACTCATCGCCACCGCTTCCAGCCCACCCGGCAGCGCCGACTCCTCCACCGTCAGCAACGGCTGCCCTGACTGCGTCATCAGATGCTCCCAATGGCGGTAAAACGACCCCCCTTTTTCCAAGCCAATCATGCTGCCCAGTCGCGGCCGACTGCCAAACAAATTGGACACCACCCCAAAGCGGCTCCCATTCACCCGCTTAAACAAAATCGGTCGGTCGCTTTCCTGCTGCGACCGCGCCACCACCGCCGCCAGCTCAAAGCGCGGATCAACTTCCCGCTCCACCACCCGCATTTCACCCGCCGCCAACATCCCGTCAATTATTTTTCGCATTGCTCTTTCTCCTTGTCATATGCACACAAAACCATACAAAATTACTGTTGTTCCAAAGCTCTATTTTCCGCCACCTTGCCCTCAGATGCTCTTGCTGGACTCAGCCGCCATTGTTAAACTACCCCTGTGAAACGTATAAGCCCGTTCATAACAAGACGACTCATGGCGTTGGGCATTATCTTCTTGATGATCGCCCTGGTAACGCCAACGGCAACGCTGTCATATTGTCGCAGCTATGAAACGGTTACCATCACGATTGGCACTTATACCACCGTTACGGGTTACAAGTGGACAGGTGAACTGAGCCATACAGCAACCAATTTTTTAGATCCCCAACCAATGTATTGGGTCACTTTGCTGCTTTTTGGATGGGCTGTCCTGTTTTGGCCCTCCCTCTTTTGTAAGGAATTTAATCCGAAGCCAGCCACACCTCCCCCCCGCCCTGTATAATCCCACAAGCAAAAACCCAAACAATTTTGATAGATAGTTTTACAAACCTCACGTCTACGTTTTGTCGAAGGCTGTCGTCACAAGAAACAGCTTCGACAAATTTAGTTTACGTGGTTCAGGAGAATTTTGCATGAAACGTGTTTTTCTAGTTAGTTGTTTTGTGTTTCTTACAAGCGTGATGGCTGCTTGTGCACCTGCGTCTGATGAAGCGGCCGGCATCACCGTAGAAAATGTTCGCGCCAACATGACCCTGCCAACAGACACCGGCTCTTTCTGGATGGCAATTACCAACCATTCAAGCATCGATGATGCCTTGACCGGTGCGGCAGTCAATGGCTGTGGGGTTGTTGAATTCCACAACATGTTTATGGAAGAGGGTGTTATGGTCATGCGCCCCGTGGAAGGCGGCCAAATTCCCATTCCTGCGGGCGCAACCGTGGAATTGAAGCCTGGAGGACTGCACGTGATGTGTCTGCAAAAAGCAGCCCCACTGGAATTGGGAACAAAGGTCAACGTGTCGCTGGCCTTTGCCAATGCGGGCACCATGGAGGTAGAGGCTACGGTTGTGGAGCCAGCGACAAGCAGCGACATGAATATGGAAGGTGGCGAGATGGACATGGAAGGCGGAAATTAGGTAGAGATGTTCCGCGCTTAAATTTGTTGTAGAGACAACGGCCGTTTTTCCCATAAACGGCCGTTGCTACTTCCCACTTGAACCCCCACCATTTCCGGGGAAAATACCCTCATGACAGCAACTATCTGGTGGATCCGGCGTGATTTGCGCCTGAAAGACAATATTGCTTTGCACACAGCCCTAGCGGAAGCAACGGCCGTTTATCCCCTCTTCATCCTCGACCCCGCTTTATGGCAGTCCGACTATGTTGGCTCCAAACGGCTCGCCTTTTTGCTCGATGGGCTGCGAGCACTGGATCACGATTTGCGGCAGCGAGGCAGTCGGCTGCTGCTGCGCCACGGCCGGCCGGAAACGGTGCTGCCACAGCTATTGGCGGAAACAGGGGCAGCTAGGGTGGTGGCAGAAGTTGACTATTCTCGTTATGCGAAGACCAGAGACGGCCGTTTAGCTGCCCAAACCCCCTTACAGCTTGTCGGCTCCCCAGCCATTCGTCCGCCCGGTGACGTACTCAAAAAAGATGGCACGCCTTACACCGTCTTTACCCCATTTAGCCGCGTCTGGAAAGCGTTGCCGCTGCCGCACCAGCGAGACCTGTTGCCCGCACCCAGCCACATCCCCACGCCCACCAACATAGCCTCAGAACCTATCCCAACCGACCCTGTTTTGCCAGCTTCTGTCCCGTTTGTGGCGGGCGAAACAGAAGCACAGCGGCGTTTAGTACGGTTTTTGCAGGTTGGTGTTAATGGCTACGCGAATAAGCGTGATGTTATGGGTGAATCGGGAACATCGGGGCTGTCGCCGTATTTGCGCTTTGGGATGGTGTCGGGGCGGGAAACGGCCGTTTCTGCCCTCGAAATCATCGCCGAAAGAATTGCCCTCAACCCTGCAGCCCGCGCCGGAGCCGATACTTGGCTCAACGAACTCATCTGGCGCGATTTCTACATCCACATCCTCCACCACTTTTCCCACGTCAGCCGGGGCAGCTTCCGCCCTCAGTGGGATGCCATCCAATGGCGCAACGACCCCGCTGAATTTGCCGCTTGGTGCGCCGGGGAAACGGGCTATCCGGTTGTAGATGCCGCCATGCGCCAGCTCAACAATACCGGCTGGATGCACAACCGCGCC
>JAGQGA010001309.1 GCA_020432595.1 Anaerolineales bacterium
ATGCTTGGTGTCACAAGGTCGGGCAGAGTCCTGTTCGTTGCTATGATACGTTCATCAAGACGCTTCATCGCTACTGGCGCTACATTCTGAACTATTTCAACCAGCGGGTTTCCAGCGGGTTCGTTGAGGGCCTCAACAACAAGATCAAGACGATCAAGCGCCGTTGCTACGGCATCAGCAAAATCTCGTCACTCTTCCAGAGAATCTGGCTTGATCTGCAAGGCCGTCAACGCTTTTTCGTGTCAACCCCCTGAATTCCCAAAGAGCCAAATATTCGTGATTGCTACACGAGCGCATTACCAGAGAAGCCGCACGGATCTTTATCTGACTGTCTATAGTTTCGTATGTCGTAATCAGCATATGATGGTCAGATGCGGCTACAGTGACTATCTCAAAACAATTTTGACTCAACCTGTCTTATCGTGCACAAGGCGCTTAAAGGAGTCTATACTTGATGACTAGTTGGACGCCAGAACAAATAGCTGACGAGGAAACCTTACTGGT
>JAGQGA010001310.1 GCA_020432595.1 Anaerolineales bacterium
TGGTCAATGGTTCGGACTTTGGTGCTGATAGTAAAACTGGGAGCAGCCTCGTCCCGGATAAAACGTGTGCCCGGGTGGACCAGGCACAACAGGTCTTGCAGCGGGGCGTCCTGGCTTTCCTGCATCCGTGCCCAGACCACCTCATCCGTGAGCCAGAAATCGTCTTCCGTCAGCACCCCCACCTCCAGCGCCCGCCGAATGGCCCGCGCCGTCAGCTCATACAGCCCTACCTCCCGAAAGTCAGCCCAACTGCAATTGTCGGCCATCATGTACACGTCCGCCAACCAGCGGGCAACGCCCACATCATCCACGGCCACCCGCCCGTCGCGCACGACCAGATGGTCCAGTGCCCGGTGTACCTGCGCCGTTGTCGCCAGGCCCAGGTCCTGGGAATCCCGCAGACAGTAATCAAGTCGATCGGCGCATAGGGCGGGAGCCGACTGCTCCAGCAAGGGAAAAGCCGCCTCATCCATAAAATCGCGCCAATCGCGGCCCCATTGCGC
>JAGQGA010001311.1 GCA_020432595.1 Anaerolineales bacterium
GCCGGCCAGAATTTGCCCTTGACCCGAATGCAGGCGCGGTTCAAGTGGCGGCCTGGCTGTGGCCGCTGGTGCGTGAGATGAGTGCCAGCTTGCTGCATGACCAGGTGGACTATGTTTTTGAAGGTGAAATCTTGCCGCAGGATGTGGCTGAACTGCGGCGGGTGCACCCAACACAAATCTGTGCCTGCTTTTTGGGCTACTGTGCCATTGAGCCAAGTCAAAAGCTGCGTGAAATTCGGACGTATGGGGGGCATCCCAATGATTGGCCGCAAGAGGTTGCCGATGCCGATCTACTGACCATTATCCACCGCGAGATTGCCTTCAGCCGCTATTTGCGGGCTGAATGTGGGCGGTATAACCTTCCATATTACGATGTATCGCATCAGTTTAGGTTGGTGTTAGATGAGGTTGTGGCGTATGTTGGATCGGTGGTTGGCGGGTGAGGGAAACGGCCGTTTTCGCACAGTTACTCACAGGCATTGGGGCTGTCGCAGGTGGTTGG
>JAGQGA010001312.1 GCA_020432595.1 Anaerolineales bacterium
CCCTGGTCAAGGGCTTGTTTGAGTTGGCTGAGTTTTTTGGTGAAGGCTTCGTTCATTTAAATGCTCCAGGGTTGCAGGGTTGCAGGGTAGCAAGGTTGCAGAGTTGCAAGGTCGCAGGGTTGCAGGGTGACAGGGGGACAGGGTGACAGGGTGGCAAAGAGACAAGGTTGCACAGGGGCGGGCGTGTATGGGCGTGAGGGGTGCGGGGTCATTCGACCCAATCGCCTAATCTCCAATCTCTAATCCCCCAATCTCCAATCTCCCAATCTCTAATCTCCCATCACCTCGCGGCCTGCATCTCCCTCGCTTTGGTGACGATTTTGTCCCAGACGGTTTTGAGGCCGGCGACGGGATTGACGGTGGTCGTGGCGATGGTGTCGATGAGGTCGGGGGCCATGCGCTCGATGTTGCGCAGGCGGCGCAGCCAGAAGTTGTCCGGGGGATTGTCGTCGGCTTCGAGGCCGGCTTTCAGTTCTTCGACCTCGGCGGTGACGTCTTCTTT
>JAGQGA010001313.1 GCA_020432595.1 Anaerolineales bacterium
TTTACGCTGATCGTTGTTTCCATTGCTGTTTTTGCCGTGACAGAAATTGCACCTGGTAATATTGCGGTTAATACGCTTGGTAATACGATTACACCAGCGCAAGAAGCATCGTTTAATGCACAACATGGGCTAGGGGAGTCGGCTAGAACGCGCTATATTCGCTGGCTGTTTGGCAGCGATTGGCAGGCTGAGGAGTTGGTCGGGCATCCCATTACGCGGATTTTCGATGAGCAGTCAGGCCAATATAGTTGGTGGGCGGTAGCTGAAGATGGGTCGTTGTTCCAGAATTCGACAGTGGATGGTGAGCAAATCATTCGTTCGGTGCGTCAACCTGATGGAACGCTGGTGGCGGAGCCGGTTCCTGGGAACCCGTGGACTGTGAATGATGAAGGGGTAGAGGTTTTTTGGGGCGTTGATGATGATGGACATGCAGCGATGTGGGTTCGTGGCGATGATTTGGAAACATGGAAATTAACGGCCGCTACTTGGACAAGTGCGGCT
>JAGQGA010000131.1 GCA_020432595.1 Anaerolineales bacterium
AAGGTAAACAACGCTATCGCACCTGCGACAACCATCATCGCCCGTCGCCCCAACAACAGCCCTGTACAAAAAATAAGCAGCAGCAGCGAACTATATGCGGTTGCATTCAAACCACCCGTGAAAACAATGGCTCCCCCCATCAAAATGAGCAAAGTACTCAAAAAAAGATAGCTGGCACCTTTTATTTGTCTTGCATGAAGCATGAAATAAGCGACCAAAAAGGCACCTAAAAATAGCCCCATGAGGACAGCACGAAATGTATCTAATGTGCCAGAAAGATAAAAGCCAACAGTAAGGAAAAACGCAACTATCGCTCCCACCGAAATCAGCACATACAAAAAAAAAGCAGAACGTGTCTCTTGTTCGCTACCTAAAACAGGCGGCCGTAAAAAGGCGTTTAGCCGTGCCAACATGCTCATAAACTTGCCCTATGCTTTTGTATCTTTTGCCTAGCCGCTCTCAGAAGGCTTTGGCCTACCCTCTCACAGTCATTATACTCCCAGATATTGCAAACACATACACAAAAGGCTGGAGATTTTGTCTCCAGCCTTTTGTCTTCAACCCCGTATGATTCTAAGGCAAGCGTTGAGGTTCTGTCAATCAGTGGATTTGAACGGGATCTTTTATTGCCCCACGGTCAAATAGTGGCTCGTCGTACCCGGCTTCCAGTCCTTTTGGTGGCGCAATCTTTTCAATTTTAACGGCCGTATTCTTATAATCCGGAATCTTCGCCCGCCCATCAACCCGATCCAACGTCAGCATGTTTGCCGCCGCCTCGGCAAAGTGGAACGGCACAAAAATGGTGCGCCGGGGCGACCGCTCTGTCACCAACAGCCGCAGTTGAATGGCTCCACGCCGCGAGCTAACCCGCACCCAATTGCCCGTTTCTAGCCCCATCTCGGCAGCATCCACCGGGTGCATCTCACACGTGGCCTCTGGGTAAATCTCCTCCAGCCGCGAACGTCCCGTCATCGTGCTGCCGCTCCAATGGTAGAGCACCCGCCCCGTGCTTAGATTAAGCGGATAATCTTCATCAGGCTGTTCCGATTCGGTGCCATAGGTCACTTCCCAGAACTTCCCCTTGCCACGAGGGAAGCTGTCGGCAAAGAGGAACGGGGTGCCAGGGTGGTCAAAGCTGGGGCAGGGCCAATGCACGCCCCCCTCGCGCTCCAGTCGGTCATAATCAATGCCCCAAAATTCAGGTGTCACCTGGCGCATTTCTTCCCAAATGGCGGCTGGGCTGTCAAAATCAAAGCCATTGGTGAGCGTTTTGCCTAAACGCTGCTCAATCCGGCGACCTAAATCGCACAAAATGTCCCAGTCGGGTCGGGAGTTGCCTACGGGCGGAACGGCCGTTCGGCACCGCTGAATCCGCCGGTCTGAATTGGTAAACGTGCCATCCTTCTCCGCAAAACTCGTCGCTGGCAAAATTACATCCGCCAACTCACCCGTCTCGTTCAGGAAAATATCTTGACACACCAAAAACTCAAGCTGCTCCAGCGCGTGGCGTGTGTGTGTCTGGTTTGGTTCGCTCATCATCGGGTTTTCACCCAGCACAAACATCCCTCGCACCGACTTGTCCACTGCCGCCGTCACCATTTCCGTCGCCGTCAGCCCCGGTATCGGGTTCAGCGTTGTTCCCCAATGCTGCTCAAACTTCCCCTTCACCTTCGGGTCATCCACCCGCTGGTAAGCCGTAAAAACATTTGGCAGCCCGCCGCTATCCGAGCAACCCTGCACATTGTTTTGCCCCCGCAGCGGGTTCACACCCGTGCCAGACTTGCCCAAATGTCCACACATCATCGCCAAATTTACCAGCGAGAGCGTGTTGTCTGTGCCGTGGGTGCTTTGGCTAATCCCCATTCCCCAATAAATAGCCGCCCGTTCGGCTTTGGCATAAATTCGCGCCGCTTCCCGAATATCGTCGGCCGGCACCCCGCTTACTGTCTCCGCCCATTCTGGCGTATACTGCTCCAGCGACTCAACGTACTCATTAAACCCTTCCGTCCGTTGAGCAATAAAATCTTCATCAAACAACTCTTCTTTGACAACAACGTGCGCCATTGCTTGGAATACCGCCACATCTGTTCCCGGATTTTGCCGCAGCCACAGCTCCGCATGATCCGTCATCTCAATCCGACGCGGATCCACCACAATCAGCTTAGCACCATTCTTTCGCACCGCTCGCTTCAAAAAGTTGGAAATAACGGGATGCGTTTCGGTCGTGTTCGACCCCGTGACAATAAACGCCTCCAAATTCTCCATCTCGCCAATGGAATTGGACATGGCGCTGGAGCCAATGGACAGTTGCAACCCCGTCACCGACCCCGCATGGCACAGCCGGGCGCAGTGGTCAACGTTGTTCGTTCCAATCAACGCCCGCATCAGCTTCTGATAGATGTAGTTGTCCTCGTTAGTTGCCTTGGCACTGGCATAGCTGGCAATGGCATCACCACCGTGCGTTTTAGCAATCCGCACTAGCTCATCGGCTACCAAGTCAAGTGCCTCGTCCCAACTTGCCTCGCGCCACACTGGCTTGGCACTGCGCCCCTCTTCACGGTTCGTCCGAATCAGCGGCGTTTTAACCCGCCCCGGATGCTTTACATAGTCGGTGCCAAACCGCCCCTTCACGCACAGCATCCCATAGTTGGGAGCCGCATCAAAAGGAGCCTCCACCGCATAAATATAGTCATCCTTTACCTGTAAATGCATTTGGCAGCCCACGCCACAATATGGGCAAGTTGTTCTAACAGTTCTATCAGGGGTAAGCATAATAAATAACCGCCTCCGTCTAACAATTGGAGATTGGAGATTGGAGATTGAAGTCATAATACCTTCAATCTCTAATCTCCAATCTCCCCATCTCTTGCCTCAATCATCCACCCGCTTCTTCCGACCGCTTCTTACGGCCACGCCGCGTTTGGTAAAAAATTTCGTCTGGGTCAATTCCCTGTTCCAGCAATGCCTGTCGCTTTGGTTTTAAAGCTCCTGTGGGGCAAGCTCCCACACATTGACCGCAAAACACACAGGTCGTGTCGGTCATACCATATCCCTGGAAGGTACCAATGCGCGTTTCAAAACCACGCCCATCAAAGCTGAGGGCATAGGTGAATTGGGCATCGTCGGCACACACCTGCACACAGCGCCAGCAGTTGATACACTGATTGTAATCACGGATATAAAACGGGTTGTCGTCATAGACGGGCGACTCGCGCCGCTTGCCCTCAGCAAAACGGCCGGTGTCGGCTCCATACTCCTCAACCAGTTCCAAAATTTCGGGTGCCTCGTCCAGGGTAATGGTCGAGTTGAGCATCTCCAAAATAGTACGCCGGCCGCGCACCACATCTTCGCTTCTGGTTTGAATATCCATCCCATCTGCGCACGCTGTCACACACGCCGCCAACTGCGTCCGAAAACCAGCGTCAACCGAACAAATACGGCACAGTCCATTGGCCGTCAGATGGGGATGATAACAAATGACAGGAATTTCAATCCCAATTTGCGCCGCCGCATCCAGAATTGTCGTTCCTTTCGGCACGGTCACTTCCCGACCATCAATCTTTAGGGTAACAGTTTCGCTCATTTTTTCTCCCTATTCAAACAAAACCCGCTCTGGGTGAGTATAGATTCGCATCCGATCTTGGCGCAAGTAGGCGACAATGGTGATGTTCCACGCTTCGGCCAGAGCCACCGAAAGGCTGGTGGGCGAGGTACGGGAGCAAACAATGGGCGTTTGCAGCCGCCGCGCCTTGTTGATCATCTCACTGCTAATGCGGCCACTGCTGAATAAAATGCACCCCTCAGTCGCAATGCCATTCACCAGTGCCGCCCCACGCAGCTTGTCGAGGCAGTTATGTCGCCCAATGTCTTCGACTTGCAACAAAACCTTTTCTGGTGTTGCCAGCACAGCCGTATGAATGCCCCGCGCCCGCTGATACAGTTCAGCACCCAAGTGCATCTGTCGCATCAATTCGGCAAGCTGCTGCGGTGTGGCTTGGGCAGTGGTTTGGAGTGGGGCGTGTTGCGCCGATAAGTCATCGAAGGTCACACCGCCGCCACAGCCGGCCGTCACAATCAACCGCTTGGGTGGTTCAAAGTCGGCGGTGTGGAGCCACACATCCACGCAGTTACTTTTGGAAAGGTGAAGCGAACGCACATCGGCCAGGCTGCTGATGATATTTTCGTTGTAAAGAAAGCCCAACGCCAGCTTGTCCAGGTCGTTGGGCGAACACATAAAGGTGGCAAGCTCGAAGCCGTTGACCGAGATGCAGGCTTGCGCCTCGGTGACAATTTCGGCCTCGATGGGCTGGGGCAAGCCAGTGGCAATGCTGATGTAGTGGGTGGGAGAAACGGCCGTTTTCCCAACATCTCTCACCCCAGTTGCCATCTACTCCGCCAACTCCGGCCACCGCTGCAGCGCCGTCAACACCGCCGAAGCGGCCGTTTGCCCCAGCCCACACAGCGACGTTTCCGTCATCGTAAAGCCCACATCCAGCAGCACCTGCTTATCCGTCGCCTTCGCCCCGCCATTGTGCGCAATCCGATCCCAAATTTCCATTTGCCGCTGTGACCCAAGCTGGCAAGGGAAACATTTGCCACAGCTTTCATGGGCAAAAAAGCGGCTCAGTTCATACAACGTTTGGCGTAAATCGGCCGTTTCATCAAAAACCATCACCACGCCTGAGCCCAGCGGAATGTTCCGCGACCGTGCATCTTCATAGGTCAGCGGCATATCCAACTCATCGGGCTTTACAAACGCCCCAGCCGCGCCCCCCATCAACACCGCCTGAATCGCCTTGCCACCCGGCACCCCACCCGCCATCTCAATCAACTCACGAATGGTTTTGCCAAAGGGAATTTCATATACCCCTGGCTTCGCCACATGCCCACTCAGGCAAAACAGCTTGCTGCCCGGCGACTTGGCCGTGCCAATCGCTTGCCACGCTTCCAATCCCTGTGTCAGCACCGACAGCACTGCCACTAGCGTTTCCACATTGTTGATCGAGGTTGGCTGCCCAAATAGCCCATGCGTGGTGGGGAACGGCGGCTTGATGCGTGGGAAACCCCGTTTCCCTTCAATCGCTTCAAACAGCGCTGTTTCCTCGCCGCAAATATAGGCCCCAGCCCCCACGCGCACTTCAATGTCAAAGTTGAAGCCGTCTTGCCCCAAAATGTTGCGCCCCAAATACCCTGCTTCTCGCGCCTGCCGCACCGCCTCGCGCAAGCGGCTTACGGCACGGGGATATTCGCCGCGCACAAAAATCCAGCCGTTTTCTGCCCCAACGGCCAGAGCAGCCACCGTTGCCGCCTCAACGACGGCGAAGGGGTCTTCTTCCAACAGGCAGCGGTCTTTGAAGGTGCCGGGTTCGCTTTCGTCGGCGTTGACGACAATGTGCTTTTGGCTGGGTTTTCCGGCCGCCCCCCGTGTGAAGAACCATTTGCGCCCCAACGGGAACATGGCACCACCGCGCCCCAAAATGCCGCTTTTGTCAGCCAGTTCAATCAGGGCATCTGGTCCCATCGCTACCGCTTTGGCAAGGGCCTGGTAGCCGCCGTGGGTTTGGTAATCATCAAGGCTGCCAGGGTCTACTTTGCCTACGCGAGCCAGGGTCCACAGCGGGTCGCCATAGGGCTGGGCAGCAGCTTCGGGGTGGGTTCCGTTGAGGAAATTGTCAATGGTGTCGGGCGTGAGGTGACCAAACGGCCGTTCGCCATCCAACGCCACCGGAGCCAACTCACACATCCCCAAACAAGGCACATGCTCCAGCGTCACCAAGCCATCGGCACTTGTTTCGCCGTGGTGGATGCCCAGCTTGGCCTCAATCGCCGCCATCACCCCTTGGGCATTTGCCAGCGAACAAGCCGGGTCTTCGCACACCCGGATCACGCGGCGTGCCGTTGGTTCGCTGTAAAACATGCTGTAAAACTCAACCACGCCATGAATATCGGCCAACGGCACACGCAGCGTTTTGCCAATCGCCTCCTGCACAGCACCTGGTAGCCAGCCGTAGATAGCCTGCGCCTCATGCAGCAGCGGCAGCAGTGCCTCGCGCCGACGGCCGTTATATTTTGTTAAAACCGGTTCCAATTGGGAAAGGTCTATCGAGGCTGTTGTATCAATCATAAGCCTTCCTCCTCAACAAAATGGACGAAGGATGGTAGGGAAATCACGAGCAAATTGTTAAGCTTTCGCTTCACCAACCCTCAATCATTTATTATTTACTTGTTTACTGCACGATAATTGTATGTTATTGGTCTTTAATGTCCAATGATAACCTGTGGGCGGCTCGCACCAGTTATCAATTGTTGTAGGTAGCAATTTGCCCCCAATGTCAAATCGTGTTCAGGTGGCACAGCTTTTAATGCGTTCTTTAACACAGGCAGGCTATGCTTGAGCATGAGGTACAAAGACCTGAGCTATGGGTTCATGGCTGGTTTTTGAGGTGAAGCAAGGACAAGAGAAAGTTATAATGTTAGCTGGCAGCTTGAGATGGCAAGCAATGGTGGTAATTTCTCAATGCTGTTTGTTGAATGGAGTGATCAATGCAGTTGCTGATTGTCCTTTTTGTTCTTGCTTGGGAGACCGTGTTAAAAGAAACGGCCGTTTTCCCCACGCTTATCTCGGCTATCTTTATCCTATTTTTGCTGATCGTCTTTACCCTGCTCATTTTTCGCTCACGTGACCGCAGCGATTTCTAATATTCCCTAGCGTGATAGCTGCCGCAGCAGCCGCTGGCTTGCCTCGGCATAGGGCTGGCTCTGCGCGGCCAGTGTTAAATATCGCTGGGCGGGTTTGAGGTTCTGCTGTTGGAAATGCAGGTACCCCAGGGTGAAATGAAGGGCAGGGAGTTGTAGCCCTGAGGCCACCACCTGTTCATAGCAGCGAATCGCCTCGGCGGGTAGCCCTCTTGTCTGGAAGTCAATACCTTGCCCCAGCAGCGCGTCTCGCTCCAGCTTGCTCATCTCCCCCGTTTCTTCGTCCGAATCCTCATCCCGAAAGATTTCTTCTGCTAATTGCGTCTGCGCCAGATGCCGCGCCTGTTCTGTGGGGTCTTCGACCTTGGCTGGCTCGTGCTGGGCACGCCAATCGGCCGTTTGGGATTCAAACACGGTTGCCATTTGGCGCAAAGCGGTGGCAATGGTGTCGGGTTTTTCCACAACGGCCGTTTCTTCTCCCACAGCCACTTCCTCTTCTTCCGGGGCAAATGCCTTCTCGCCGTGGATGATGAGCGAAACGGCCGTTCGTACATCCTGATTCCCCGGCTCTAGCCGCAGCGCCGCCCGACACATTTGCAAAGCTCGCTCTTGCTCGCCCTGCGTTTGCAAAATACGAGCAATTGCCAAATATTCCCGCACTGCCGCCCGCGTGTTGCCCTGCCGCTGAAACGTCATTGCCAGCCGCTTGTGTCCGCCCAGCAAATGGGGTTCCAGCCGCACCGCCCGCTCCCAGTTAGAAATAGCCTGATCCCATAACTGTCGCCGTAGTGCCAGTTCCCCGGCGGCCATATAGGTGCGGCCGGCTTCGCTCAACTGCCCCAGCCGTTCCTGAATGTCGGCCACCTTTTGCAAGTAGGCAATTTCCCCCCGCGAAAGTTGCACCGCCTGCTTGTAACATGTCAGTGCCCGATCAAGCCGCCGCAGCCCAATACATGCCTCGCCCACACCCGCATAAGCGGCAGCACTGCTTGGGTTGACCTGCACCGCCCGGCCATAAGCAGCTAATGCTGCCGACCAATTCCCTTGTTCGCTATGAGTTGCCCCTTCTTGCAGGGCTTTTTCGTAAACAGCCTGCTCGTTTGCCATCATGCCTCCATGATAATCTACCACGGCGTTTCATACAAACCTGTTGTGCCACATTTCCCACTGGTTGACTGAACGGCCGTTTGCCAACCACCCAAAACTTTACAAACCGTAAGCGGTTTTGTAACATTGATATAGTACTTTATTCCTATACAGGATTTTTAGACGTTGTAAGGAATTGTATTCACCAACAGGGGGTTGGCTGTGACAATATTAGTTGTAGATGATGAACCATTGCTCCGCCGATTGCTCAGGTCTATGTTAGAAAGAGGAGGCTTCCAGGTTGACGAAGCACAAGATGGCCTGGATGCGCTGGCAAAAATTCAAACCAAAGTCCCAGACTTGCTGATTGTAGATTACATGATGCCCAAAATGGATGGGCCAGACACGTGCCGCGCTGTGCGCTGCCACGAACAAGCCGCCCACGTTCCCGTCATCATGTTGAGTGCCCGCACTGATGATCGTTCAGCCCAGCACAGTCTGGATGCGGGAGCCACCCTATGTCTCCAAAAACCATTAGGCTTTCGTGATCTGGTGGGAAGCGTCGAACGGCTGCTGCAGCACCGCGAGTTTGCCTCGGCAGCCCTGGCGATTTCCGCTGATTGAGAACGAACGCCACCCAACGCACGCAGGCATTGGGCAGTTGTCTACGCTTCTGGTGGGGCAACTGCCAAAATGCTGCGTGCTGTTTCCACATCTTGCTGAATTTGTGCCTGCAAGGCTTGCAGCGAGGGAAACTTCATCTCGCTGCGAATACGCTGGACAAACGTTAAACAAAGCTCTTTGTCATACAGGTCTCCCGAAAAATCGAGGAGATGGGCTTCGATACGCACGTGTTGCCCGCCGACTGTGGGGCGTAGCCCAATATTAACGGCCGTTTCCAACCGTTGTTCCCCCAACCAGGCATAAGCCGCATACACCCCGTGGGCTGGCAGCAGTTGCTCATCCCAAACTGACAAGTTGGCCGTGGGAAACCCAATGGTGTGGCCGAGCTGATTGCCCCGTACCACCTGCCCGCAAAGGCGATACCGGTAGCCCAGGCAAGCTGCCGCTGCCGCCACATCCCCCGCCTCCAAAAAGTGACGGATACGCGTGCTGCTTACCGGTTTGCCTTCCCATTCCACCATATTGGCGACAAGCTCAACTGTATACCCTTTTTCCTGCCCTAATTGCTGTAAATAATCAACCGTTCCCTCACGCTGATAGCCCAAAGCAAAATTGCCGCCCCAAAGCTGCCGCATGTTCAGGTGCAAACACAGTTGCTCAATGAAATCAGTGGCGCGGGTCAGGCGAACCGTTTCATTGAATGGGTGGGTGATGATAAGGTCCACACCCAGTCGGCCGATCAGCGCCACGCGCTCATCCAGGGTGTTTAAATAATGCTGCCCGTTTAGCCCCAGCACCACGCGCTTGGGGTGAGGGAAAAAGGTAAGAACCGCTGCCCTTGCTGCATCGCCCCGGGCTTGCTGCACCAGCGAGCGAATGACGGCTTGGTGCCCCCGATGTACCCCATCAAAGGAGCCGATAGCCAGGTAGGTGGGCTGCTGGCCTGTTACATCTGCCAGATTTGTCACACGAAAATATGTTTGTGCCATAAAGAAAATTGTAACCGCTGCCTGGAACGTCGGCTAGGAATGCAGGATTTTATGTGGTTGCCAAATGTCGTCTTGCTGTTGAGCCACGCCAATAAAGGTGTCGTCTTCCGCATAGACCCGCACCAGGGGAGCCTGGGGCTGGTCTGGCTGGCAAACAAGCCGCTGCCCTTGCGCCAGCCGTTTGGCTTCGGCGTTGGGCAGGATGAGAGGTGGCAGGTGCAAAACGGCCGTTTCTGTCGCCAACAAATGGGTGGGCAAATTATCTGTTGTCAGGTCAGCGAGGGAAACGGCCGTTTCGATGGCAAATGAGCCAACGGCCGTTCGTCGCAGTGCCACAATATGCCCACCGCACCCCAGCACCTCGCCTAAATCGTGCGCCAGGGTGCGAATATAGGTGCCAGATGAGCAGCGGATTTGCAGATCAATAAAGGGCAGTTCGCAGTGCAGCAGGGTCAATTCATGGATGGTAACGGGGCGTAACGGCCGTTCGACCTCAATCCCCTGCCGCGCCAGCTTGTAAAGCGGCTGCCCTTGCCGCTTGACGGCCGAAAACATCGGCGGGTACTGCTCGATGTCGCCGCGAAATTGTGCCAGGGCGTTGTCCAAATCGGTGGGTGTGAAGGTTAACGGCCGTTCGTCTACCACTACCCCATCTGCATCATAGCTATCCGTTGTTTGCCCCAGCCGCACCCGCGCCACATACGTTTTTGGCTGCCCCACCAAATATTCCACCAGCCGCGTTGCCCGCCCCAGGCAAACCAGCAGCACGCCCGTCGCCAGCGGATCCAACGTTCCCGCATGACCCACCCGCCGCAGCCCTGCTACCCGCCGCACGCGCCCAACCACATCATGCGAACTCATCCCCGTCGCCTTATCAACGACTAAAATTCCTTCTATTTCACTGCCCATCGGTTCAAATCTCACTCAAGCGATTTCCAACACCTGCGCCGCCAGATCATAACGGCCAAATTGTGGAATAACGTAAACACCTTGCACCAGATCGCCCATGTTGGCCACAATCTCGCGGGCAATGATAACCCCTTCAACTTGCGGGTCGGTTGCTGCCTCCATACGCTGGCGCAGCGAAGCAGGAATCGCAATACCGGGGACTTCGTTG
>JAGQGA010000132.1:0-8613 GCA_020432595.1 Anaerolineales bacterium
ATTAACGAGTGGGAGACCTTGGCAGCGGGCATCATGCAACGGCCGTTATCCGACCGCACCCACCGTGACTTTCGTCGCCGCGTCTTCTCCAGCGCCACCGACCTGGTGCCAGATCGCCAGGGGCGTATTTTGCTTCCCCCCAACCTGCGTGAATTTGCCGGAATTGACAGTGAAGTCGTCATTGCCGGTATGTACAATCATATTGAAATTTGGAGTGGTGCTGCCTGGACGGCCGTTCGTGACGACATTGAAAGCAATGACGACAGCGACCGCTGGGAAGGGCTTGGTATTTAGTCGGTAATCAGTTACCAGTAAACAGTTATCAGTCTACCGATTACCGATTACTGCTTGCCGATTACTGGTTACTGAACAAGATGGAACACATCCCGGTTCTTTATCATGAGGTGCTGGAAGGGCTGCAACTGCGGGCAAACGGCCGTTATATTGACGGAACCGTAGGCGCAGGTGGGCACACAGCCGGTATGCTGCAAACCAGTGGCACAACCGTCCTCGCCTTTGACAAAGACCCCGAAGCGATTGCCTTTGCCTCTCAACAACTTACCCATTTCGGCGACCGCGTGCATTTTGTTCACGCCAGCTATGCCGAAATGGGACAATACGCCCCGCAGTACGGCTTTGACAAGGCAGACGGCATTTTGCTCGATTTAGGGTTATCATCCCGGCAGTTGGCCGACCGACAGCGGGGCTTTTCCTTTATGCAGGAAGGGCCGCTCGACATGCGGTTTAACCCCACGACTGGTTCAACAGCGGCCGATCTCATTAATAATTTAGCTACAGCGGAACTGGCTGACATGTTTTGGCGGTATGGCGAGGAGCGGCAAAGCCGCAAGCTGGCGCAGGTCATTGTGGACAAACGGCCGTTTACCACCACCACCCAGCTTGCCACCTGCATTGCCCAAACCATTCGCGGCAACGGCCGTATTCACCCGGCCACCAAAATTTTCCAAGCGCTGCGGATTGCTGTCAACGATGAGCTGCAAACGGTGGAAAAGGGGTTGGAAACGGCCGTTTCCCTCCTCAAACCCGGCGGTCGTCTGGCCGTCATCAGCTTCCACTCCCTTGAAGACCGGCTCGTTAAGCAATATTTCCGCCAGCTTAGCCAAAATTGTGTCTGTCCGCCACAGCAGCTCGTTTGCACCTGCAACGCCCGCGCCATCGTGCGCCTCGTCACCCGCAAAGCCGTGCAGGCCAGCGACGCTGAAATTGCCGCCAACCCACGCAGCCGCAGCGCACGCCTGCGGGTGGCGGAAAAATTGGCCGCAAGAAGTTCAACTTCTGGCAGAAGTTGAACTTCTTACAAGTTAATGGTTCACGAAAGAATAACAAACCCCGGCATGAAATCATCCAGACAAGCACGCGAATTAGCCCGCCGTCTGGGCAAACTCACCGAAGCCCAGGCGGCTCTCGGATGGGCTGTGATCCTGCTGTTGGCCGCCATTCTTGGTGCCATCTATCTCAACCAAGCTAGCCGCATCGCCACCGCTGGGCGGCGGGTGCAAATTGAGCAATCTGACCTAGAAACGCTGAAACGGGACAACAACGAGCTGGAACGACAAATTGCCGAAGGGCAATCGCTGGAAAAGCTGCAACAGCGAGCTGTGGCACTGGGGTTCCGGCCGGCCACCAGCGACGAAATCGAATACCTAGTCATTCCCAACTATCCGGTCGCCACGGTAGAACCCCCACTAGAACGGGTGCAAACGGCCGTTTCCCCACCCGAAACCGCCCCCCCCACCCCCGTTGTAACCATGCGCCAGGCCCTTTGGCAAGCCCTCATCAACAGTACTCAAAACCTCGTTCGCGGAGAATCCCATGAACAATAGCCAACGCTTTCGTCTCTGGATCGTTGTTGGCGGCGTTCTGTTCGCCACCGTCATCATCGTTGGTCGCCTTGTTGCCTTCCAAATTGTCCAGGGCGAAGAGTGGGCCGCCCGCACCACCGACATCGTGCGCGTCATTGCCCAACCCAACCGTGGCACCATCTACGACCGCAACGGAGCCGTGCTGGCCGCCAACGGCTTCGACTATGCCGTTGGCGCATCACCAACTCTGGTGGATGACCCTGAAAACCTGGCCACCGCCCTGGCCCCCATCTTGCAGCAGCCCCGCTATGAAATCCTTGACAAGCTGGAAGCCAACCAGTTGTTTGTCATGCTCAACAACCGCGTCTCTGCCGACGTGGCCGAAGCAATTCGCCAGATCCCCTATGACGGCGTACAGCTTGACCCACTGCCCCGCCGCTTCTACCCTCAAGGCAAATTGATGTGCCACACCCTTGGCTATGTGGACTATGATGGCATGGGCGGCGGGGGTATTGAAGGGCAATATCAGCAAGAGTTGGCTGGGGAGGCTGCCAGTGCCGAGCAAAACATTTCGCCGCTGGAAACGCAGCAAAATGTGATTGCCCGCGAGGGCACCGATCTGGTGCTGACCATTGACCGCACCGTGCAATATGTGGTGGAAAAACATTTGCAGGAAGCCCTGATTGAACATGGTGCGCCCAGCGGCACCATCATTGTGATGGAGCCAGACACTGGGGCGATTTTAGCAATGGCAAGCGAGCCGTGCTTTGACCCTTACCGCTTCTTTGACGAAGATGAGCGGCTGCTCTTCAACCCAATTATTAGCCAGCAGTTTGAGCCGGGTTCGGTGATGAAGCTGATTACGATGGCGGCGGCACTTGATTCTGGTGTCGTCACCCCCAACAGCACCTATTATGATTCGGGGGTGCTGGAAGTAGGCGGCCATCGCACCGTGAACTGGGATCGAAGTGCCCCCGGCACGGTAGATATGACAACGCTGCTGGCGCGGTCGCTCAACGTGGGGGCGGCGACGCTGGCAACATGGATGGGGCCAGATACATTCTACAGCTATTTTCGGAGCTTTAATTTTGGCAAACCGACGGGGATTGACATTGCGGCGGAAAGCGGCGGGCTGATGCCGCTACCGGGCGAGGCGTATTGGGCAGAGTCGTTTTTGGCGACGAATGCATATGGGCAAGGGTTGGCGGTAACGCCGCTGCAAATGATAACGGCCGTTTCTGCCCTAGCCAACGACGGCTACCTCATGCAGCCGTTTGTGGTGCGTGAGCAGCGGGGACCAAACGGCACCCTAGTCCACCAGCCCACCGTCCTCAGCCGCCCCATCAGCCCGGAAACGGCGCACCAGGTAACAAATATGGCAATAACGGCCGTTTCCCGCGAGGTTTTTGAAGCCCAAGTCGAAGGCTACACCATCGCTGGCAAAACCGGTACTGCCCAAATCGCCGAAAATGGTATCTACTTACCCGACGACATCATCGGCTCCTTCGTCGGCTGGCTTCCCGCCGACGACCCCGAAATTATTGTCTATGTCAAGCTCGACCGACCGACAAGCGCCCCGTGGGGTTCGCAAACCGCCGCCCCCACCTTTGCCAAGCTCACCACCGAACTTGTCACCCTGCTCAACATCCCGCCCGATAACGTGCGGCTTAGAGCCGATCTACAAGTGAGTAATCAGTAATCAGGATGCTTACACTAGCACACTTCCTCCACACCCTCACCCAATACCAACCCACCGGCCGCGAGCCGGTGCTGTCGTCTGTGGTGGTAGACAGCCGCGAAGCCGTGGCCGACAGCTTGTTTGTGGCACTGCCCGGTGAACGAGTGGATGGGCACGATTATGTGGCACAGGCGTTTGCCAACGGGGCACGGGCGGCACTGGTGAGCAAACCTATTGCAGGGGGGCATTTCACGGCCGATTTACGCGGCAACCGGCTCAACACGCCGCTACCTGCTGCCTGGCCTGCCAGAATTTGCCTGCTGGTGGATGACACCCTGGCTGCCATGCACACCGCCGCCAAGGCGTGGCGCAATCAGTTTGGCGTGCGCGTGATTGGTGTGACGGGCAGCGTGGGCAAAACTTCCACTAAGGAGCTGATCCACGCCGTTTTGTCCAGCCGCTACCCTACCTTTAAATCACCGGGCAACCGCAACAGTGTGCTGGGCTTGCCCCCCGCACTGTTTGATTTACGGCCGTTTCACCAACGCGCCGTTCTGGAAATGGGGATGTATATTCCCGGCGAAATTGCTGAACTGTGCGCCCTCACCCAGCCCACCATTGGCGTTGTCACCAACATTGGCCCCGTGCATTTGGAGCGGGCGGGCAGCATGGAAGCCATCGTTGCCGCCAAGCGCGAACTGGTGGAATCTTTGCCAGCCAGCGGCACCGCCATTTTAAACCAAGACGACGAACGGGTGATGAGCATGGCCGACCACACCCAAGCCACAATTTTTACCTACGGGCTGGATGAACGGGCTGACCTGTGGGCCAACAACATCAGCTCGATGGGGCTGGACGGGATGCGGTTTACGCTGCACCATCGGGGCGAGGCGTTAAATGTGCAGGTACCGCTGCTCGGCCGCCACAGCGTCCACACGGCACTGCGGGCAACGGCCGTTGGGCTGGTTGATGGCTTAGATTGGGACGACATTGTGCGCGGGCTGCGGCTCATGTCGGGGCAACTACGGCTGGTGGCGGTGCCTGGCCCCAAAAATTCGATCATTATTGACGATACCTATAATTCTAGCCCCGACTCTGCGCTGGCGGCTCTAAATCTGCTCAACGATTTGGACGGCCGGCATGTGGCCGTGCTGGGCGACATGCTAGAGCTAGGCCACATGGAGGAAGTTTCCCACCGGCTGGTGGGCCGACGCGCTGCCGATGTGGCCGATGTGCTGGTGGCCGTGGGCCAGCGTGGCCGCATCATTGGCGAAGAGGCTCTGGCTGTGGGAATGCGCCCCACCCACGTCCATTTTGTGGAAACCACCCCCCAGGCCATCCCCGTGGTGGAAGGGCTGATTGAGGCAAACGACACGGTTCTCATCAAAGGATCGCTGGGAATGCAGATGAGCCAAATTGTGGCAGCACTGGGGAGGGACAACTAATGGCGTTTGCGCTCACGATTTCTGGGGTTACCTTTTTGATGGCGGTCATTTGGGGCAGCCCGCTGGTGGAACTGATGCGGCGGCTACGGCTGGGCAAAAGTATTCGTATTGACGGCCCGCAAACCCACTTGACCAAAATGGGTACACCGGGGATGGGCGGCATTTTGATTGTGGGCTGGGTGTTGGTGATTAGCGTGGTGGCAAATGTGGTGCAGTTGGTGCAAACGGCCGTTATTGCCGAAAGTGTTCTCATCCCCCTTGGTGTCATGGTCGCCTACTCCATTTTGGGCGGCATTGACGATTACCAGGGCATTCGGCTGCGCCCCGGCGAAGGGATGCCGGCACGGGTTAAGATTTGGTTCCAACTGGGGATTGCCCTGGTGGCGGCGGTAGGGATTTATTGGTTTGTGAATGATCGGCATGGCTTAACGGCCGTTCCCACCGTCCCCGTCCTGCTCGACATCGGCATCCTCTACCTCCCCCTAGCCGTCATCGTCATCAGCGGCACTGCCAACGCCGTCAACATCGTTGACGGGCTAGACGGGCTGGCGGGTGTCATCGCCGCCACCGCCTTCATCGCCTATGGCATCATCGCCTTTATGCAAGACCAGCAATTTCTGGTCATTTTTTGCTTCACCGTCGTCGGAGCCTGCTTCGCTTTTCTTTGGTTCAACGCCAAACCCGCACAAATGTTTATGGGTGACGTTGGCTCACAGGCATTGGGCGGGGCATTGGGCGTGGTGGCACTCATGACCAATCAATGGCTTATTTTACCCATCATCGCCATTGTGCCCCTGTCCTCGCTACTTTCCAGCAGCCTACAGGTACTTTATTTCCGCTACACCGGCGGCAAACGGCTGTTCAAGATGGCTCCGCTCCACCATCATTTTGAACTCATTGGCTGGAGCGAAACGCAAATTGTGCAGCGCTGGTGGCTGGTCGGCATTTTGGCTGGCATGGTTGGCATTGCGCTGGCTCTTATTTGACAGTAAACAGTAATCAGTGAGCAGTAATCAGTAAATAGTGCGTAACTGATTACCGATTACCGATTACTGATTACCAATTACGATGGAAAACTGGACCGGCAAAAAAATCATCATCATCGGCCTAGCCCGCGAGGGCAAGGCGTTGGCCCAGTTTGCGGCGGCAGAAGGGGCGCATGTGGTTGTCTCCGATGCTCGGCCGCGTGACCGCTTATTGGCAAGCCTTGTGGAGTTGGATGGCTTAGACATTGATTTTGTATTGGGAGAACATCCAATGACTCTTTTAGATGAAGCAGATGTATTGGTATTGAGTCCCGGCGTGCCGGCCGACATGCCTTTGGCAGAGGCAGCACGGGCGCGGGGCATTTGTGTCACCAACGAGCCGCAGGAGTTTTTGCGGCGCACGCCAACGGCCGTTATTGGCATCACCGGGTCGGCCGGCAAAACCACCACCACCTCGCTCACCGGCCATATGGGGCGCGTGGCCGGGCGCAACAGTTGGGTGGGCGGCAATATTGGGCGGCCGCTCATCGGCGATTTGCCCCAAATGCAGCCCGGCGATTTTGTGGTGCAAGAGCTTTCCAGCTTCCAACTGGAATTATGGACACGCAGCCCGGCCATCGCCGCCATTTTGAACATTACCCCCAACCATTTAGATCGCCACCGCACCATGACGGCCTATATCAACGCCAAGGCCAACATTTTGCGCTATCAGGCGGCCAATGACGTGGCGGTGCTGTCGGCCGATGACCCTGGCTGCGGCAGCGTGCGCGGGCTGGTGCGGGGGCGGCTGCGCCTTTTTAGCGGCCAGCGGCCGGTGGACGATGGGGCGTTTGTGCGGGGTGGGCAAATTTGGCTGCGGGATGGGGAGCGGGAAACGGCCGTTTGTCCCCTAAACCACATCCAACTACGCGGCGACCACAACATCCTCAACGTCCTTGCCGCCACCACCCTGGCCGATGCCGCTGGAATTCCCGTGGCAGCCATGGCCGAAGCGATTCGCACCTTTCACGGCGTGGCCCATCGGCTGGAGCTAGTGCGGCAGCTAAACGGGGTACACTATATCAACGACTCGATTGCCACCGCGCCGGAGCGGGCATTGGCCGCCCTCAACGCCTTCACCGAGCCGATTGTGTTGCTGGCCGGTGGCCGCGACAAGGATATGCAGTGGGAAACGTGGGCGCAGGTTGTGCCGCAGCGCACCAAGCAGGTGATTTTGTTTGGGCAACTGGGCGAAATGCTAGAAGGCTTGCTGGATAGCCCCGTTGTGCGGGTCAATACGTTGGCCGAGGCGGTGGGAGTGGCGGCAAAAACGGCCGTTTCTGGCGACATCGTACTCCTCGCCCCCGGCGGCACCAGCTACGATGCCTATAACGACTTTGTAGAGCGCGGCGAACATTTTCGCACCCTCGTTCAAGCCCTTTCATAGCATTGGCTATTCGTCACATGAAGCGACCAATAACCAATAACCAATAACGATATGACGACAGTGAACCCCATCCGCCAACGCACCACCCGCGTCCACCCCGGGTTAAAGTTTTACTTTGACTACTGGCTGCTGCTGGCCGTCGCTGGCCTCGTCATCGTCGGGCTGCTCACCGTTTACTCCACTACCTTTGATTTAGGCACGCTGGCAAAAGACGATGCCACGTTTTACATAAAACGGCAGCTTTGGGCATTGGTATTGGGCATCGGGGCAGTCATCATCCTTATGCAGTTCGATTACCACGTCCTGCGCCGCTTCTCCGTCCCCATGCTATTCATCACCCTCTTTGCCCTGCTCGCCATTCTCTTTTTTAGCGAAGCTATTTTCGGGGCGCAACGTGGCGTGTTTGAAGGCTCCTACCAACCGTCCGAGGTGGCAAAACTGGTGACAATTCTCTACATTGCCCACTGGCTATCGAGCAAAGGGGATCGCATCAAGCTCATCACCTACGGCCTTTTTCCCTTTTCCGTCATTGTCGGCGTGGTGTGCGCCCTCATTGTGCGCCAGCCCGATCTCAGCACAGCGGGGTTAATTGCCCTCGTTAGCTTCACCCTCTTCTTTGTGGCTGGAGCCGATTGGCGGCAGTTTGCCGTGGCGGCTGGGCTGGGCGGTGCAGTCTTTCTCACCCTGATTTTGACGCTGCCCCACGCCGCTGCCCGCGTCGAAATTTTTACCATTGGGCTGCGTGACCCCGCCCAGGCAGGGTGGCACGTGCGCCAAACGCTGATTGCCCTAGGGCGCGGCGGCTGGACAGGAGTTGGATTAGGTGAAAGTATCCAAAAATTTGGTGCCTTACCAGCCGCCCATACCGACGGTGCCTTTGCCATTTTGGCCGAGGAGACGGGGCTACTAGGCGGGCTAATTGTCATTGGGCTGTTTTTGATGATTGTGTGGCGCGGCATCCGCACGGCGATGCAGGCACGGGATAGTTATGGCTTTTTGCTGGCGCTGGGAATTACCTGCTGGTTGTCGTATCAGGCATTGATGAATATTGCGGTGATAACGGCCGTTATTCCCTTCACCGGCATCCCCCTCCCCTTCATCAGCTACGGCGGCTCCTCCCTCGCTATCTCCCTAGTTGGGGCCGGCATCCTGCTCAACATCTCCCGCGATGCCGCCCTGAGCAAACGAATGCAGCCACGTAGGAGGGAAAGTAATCAGTAATCGGTAATCGGTAATCAGTTGGGCAACTGATTAC
>JAGQGA010000132.1:8713-10454 GCA_020432595.1 Anaerolineales bacterium
GAGCAAACGAATGCAGCCACGTAGGAGGGAAAGTAATCAGTAATCGGTAATCGGTAATCAGTTGGGCAACTGATTACTGATTACCGGTCACTGATTACCAATCACTAATGAAAGTACTGGTCTGCGCTGGTGGCACGGGCGGCCACATCTATCCGGCTTTGGCTGCTGTCGCTGGGCTAAAAAAGCGAGGCGTGCGCCCAGAGGATATTTTGTGGCTGGGCACCACGGGCGCAATGGAAGAAGAGCTAGTACCGCGTGAGGGATTGCGGCTGGCAACATTGGCAGGTGGCGCGGTGGTTAGCAGCGTGCCGCTGCCGCAAAGGATCATGAACGTGGGCAAAATTGGCTGGAGCGTTGGCACGGCCAGCAACCACATCCGCCGTTTTCGCCCCGATGTCATGTTTATGACCGGGGGATATGCCGCTGCTTCGGCATCGGTGGCGGCGTGGCTGCACCGCCTCCCCATTGGCATCTACCTGCCCGATGTGGAACCGGGCACCACCATTCGCTTCACCACACCGCTGGCAAGCAAAATTGGCTGCACCAGCGAAGCCTCGCAGGCGTATATTCCGGCCAGCAAAATGGTGGTCACGGGCTACCCAGTGCGTCCAGATCTGCGGGCGGCCACGCAGATGACCCAAACCGAGGCACTGGCTGAGTTTCAGTTGCTGCCCAACCGCCCCACCCTGTTTGTCTTTGGCGGCAGCCGGGGAGCGTGGGCCATCAATGAGGCTCTGATCAAGGCTTTACCACGGCTGCTGGAGCAGGTGCAGGTGATTCACATTACCGGCACGTTGACGTGGGACAAGGTGAATGAGCAGGCGGCGACACTGCCGGGTAGATTAAGGGCGTATTATCGGCCGTTTGCCTATTTGCATGAGCAAATGGGGGCGGCTTTTCGGGCGGCTGACCTGGTGCTGGCACGATCTGGAGCCAGCATGTTGGGCGAATGCCCCGCCTTTGGCTTACCGGCCGTTCTAGTTCCGCTCACCTTTGCCTGGCGTTACCAAAAGGTCAACGCCGACTATTTAACAGAACGTGGTGCGGCTGTGCAGACAACAGACGAGGCGTTGTCTGAAGGGCTGTACGACATTGTGATGCCGCTTTTGCAGGATGAGGCGCGGCTTGGGCAGATGCGGGCCGCCGCCACTGCGTTGGACAAGCCAGATGCAACTGACCGGCTGGCGCAAATGATCTTGGATTTAGGAGGGCGTGGATAGTTACTATCCCCATCTAGTAGCATGATCAGTTTGGGAACTGTTTTTTGGCTCATGGTCGGCTTTTTTGCCCTGGTGGGCGTGATGCGCGGCTGGACAAAAGAAGTGGTCGCAACGGCCGGTTTGGTGCTATCGCTGTTTGCCATTAACGCATTCGGCTACCAACTCACAACCATCCTGTCCGATATTCCCATTACCGACCAATTTAACGAGGCGTTACGCCGCCAGCAATTTTACTATTTGACGACGATTCACTTAACCATTGCCTTTTTTAGCTATCAAGGGCCGGCCTTTGCCGGCCGAACCATTGCCGAACGGCTACGGGTGCGCGACAGTCTGCAAGACAAGCTGCTGGGCGGGCTGGTTGGTGGGCTAAATGGGTATTTGATTGTAGGTACGCTGTGGGGGCTGCTGGAATATGTCCACACGGCAACGGGCTGGGTAGCCGTGCCGGGCAATCTGACCTATCCCTTTCCCATAGAAACAATCACGCGCCCAACGGCTGCGCTGGCTTTAACCAATTT
>JAGQGA010000133.1 GCA_020432595.1 Anaerolineales bacterium
GGCTTCGGAAATAGGGGTGTCGCGCACCCGCGCCTCGCCAAACTCCTCCACCATGCCGGCCGTCACCCCAAATGCCCCGCCATAGACCCCAATATCCTCGCCAATAACAAAAACCCGGTCATCGGCCCGCATCTTCTGCGTCAGCGCCTCGCGCAACGCCTCCACATAGGTCAACTCTCGTATTGTGCCGTTGTTCATACTGCCACCTTGCCCATCCATGCTGTCAAAGAAGAATTGGCACGCAAAGGCGCAAAGGCGCAAGGGGAGCCAAACTTTGCGCCTTTGCGCCTTTGCGTGAGCCTCCTTAACCTGCTGCCCATCATGCATACACTCCCTCTAAAATGGTGCTGAGGTCTGGTTCGGGGCTGGCTTGGGCAAAGGAAACGGCCGTTTCAATCAGCCCCTCTGCCTCTTTCCACAACGCCCCAACCTGCTCATCGGTCAAGCTTAACCAACTGGCAAAGCGGGGAATCGGGTCACGATCTTGCCACTCGCGCACCTCCTCACGGGTACGGTACGCCTGGCGGTCACTTTTGGAATGACCGCGCCAGCGATAGGTCAGGCACTCAATCAGCGTTGGCCCCTCACCCGCCTGCGCCCGCGCTTTGGCCTCTTTCACCGCCTCGTAAACGGCCGCGACATCATTGCCATCCACCGTCACCCCCGGAATGCCATAAGCGCACCCCCGCTGGCTAATCCGCTCGATGTTGAAGGCTCGCTCCACCGACATTGACATCGCATACTGGTTGTTTTCGCACAAATAAATAATGGGCAACTTCCAAATGCTTGCCATGTTGAGCGATTCATGAAACGCGCCTTCATTGGTCGCGCCATCGCCAAAGACCACCATCACTACCTGGTCGGTTTGGCGAAACTGAATGCTCAACCCCACCCCCACGGCAATGGGAATGCCCCCGGCGACAATGCCGTTGGCCCCCAAATTATTGGCCTCTACGTCGGCAATGTGCATCGAGCCGCCGCGCCCGCGACAGTAACCCGTTTCTTTGCCCATAAATTCAGCCATCATGCGGTCGGGCGTGCTGCCCCAGGCTAGGCAGTGGCCGTGGCCGCGATGGGTGTTGAGCAGGTAATCGTTACGGGTGAGGGCGGCGGAGGCACCAACGGCCGTTCCTTCCTGCCCAATAGACAAGTGCATCGTCCCATGCACCAGCCCCAACGAATACAAATCCTGCGCCTTCTCTTCAAACCGCCGAATCGTCATCATCTGCCGCAGCAACGTGCGGCCGCGCTCCCCGCCAATTTCTGCTACACTTGTTTGCACCATCGTGTCTCCCACGCCGCCTCCTTTTAAAGAATAGGACGCTGATTTGCCTGATTTGCCTGATTGGTTGTTTACAAAATAACTGGGCAAAAAAGCAAAAAGCTTCCAATGTCATTCCGAGGTCCTCGCTCCGAAGACTTCGCTCGGAATGACATTTATCCGATTAATTTGTTAACCCACTATCAGGCAAATCAGCGTCCCGTTTTCTTGGCAATGCTGTCCTAGCGGTTTGTCGGAAAAGCCAGAATAGCATTGCAGATGACACAGATTTTTTCTTGTTTTATCCGCGAAAATCCGCTTCGATCCGCGTTGCCATTTTCTTTTTCCGACAGGCTACTAGTTAGCAAACAGACAAACAGATAGAACGCAAGCAACTATGGCTTATCATTCAACATAATCTTGCTACAACGTTCTGCCTGCTGTTTGCTGCACCAACACGCCACACCAAATGTGCAGCCCTGTTCAAATGGCTCCCCGCCTATTCATTCATTGCCAATGTTGTTTGGCACCAATGCGCCACGGTTTCGGCACGGGCAATGGCTTGGTTTAGGCTGGCGGCGGTCGTCAATAAGCCAACACCGGCGACCAACACCACATCATGGTCAACCAGGGCGACGGTTACGTTGTCGGGGGTGGTGAGTATGGGGGCAGAAACGGCCGTTTCCACATCCAACCACACCTTCCCATCCGGCAGCCACCCCAGCGCCGCCAGCCGCAGCACCGCCACTGGCTGGCACAACAGCACCGCCCGCGCCTCCGTCGCCGCATACACCCGCCGGTGCCAATCCACCCGTTCCGGCAGCGCCTGCTTGCCCACAAACCACTCCCGGTTCTGCGCCGCAATCACCAAATTTTCTTCTTCAAGCTGCGGCCACCAGCAGTGGCGTTCCGTAATCAAAAATTTGTCCGCTATCAGCCGCACGCTAGCCTCGGCCAGCATCCCCGTCACCACCCCCTGCTGCGCTGCCGCTCGGCAATCGGCTACAAACTGCTGCCGCAGCTTACGCGGAGCCATCGCCTCCCGCACCGACCCCCGAATGCCGCGCTGCTCATTAACCCGCCGCACCAGGTTGTTGGTAATGCGCTGATAGGCCTCTAGCATTTTTTAATGTAGCAAGTAGCAAGTTACAGGTAGCAGGTACTTGCCACTTGTTACTTGCTACTTGTACCCTAACAGCCGATCCTGCTGCCGCCGCAGCCGTACAATCGCCTGCTGCTCGTTCAAAACCACGTCGCTGTAGCGCAGCGGTTCTCCCTTTGCCACGGGGTTAACCAGTTCAGCCCCGACAGCCAAACCTAGTGGAAGCAGGTCTTCGGGTTGAGAAACGGCCGTTTTTTCAATCATGCCATACACCGTATACCCACCCAGCGCATCCACCCGTTCGCCCGGCTGCAAATCCCGCTTTGCCACGGCAATTGTTTCCGCAACCGGCCGTTTAAACGTCGCCAGCGTCTCCCGCCGATCCAGCACCACATTCGCCACCGTAATCGGTGTTTCCAAATTCGCCAAATGATACGGCCGATACAGCGCCCAATATCCCCCGTGCCCATTCAGCCGCAAATAGTTCAAATCCGTAATAATTTTTGGCTGGTCGGTAGTGATAATCACAAATACCCCTGGGGCCACATCCCCCACCGCATAATCCACTGCTCCCCTGCCGTCCAAAATCCCCCCATCAGCACGCGGCACAAACACTTTGGGCAGTTCTTTCACCGAGCAATTTGGCCCGTGCGCCCCGCGCACCTCCGGCGCATATCCCGTGGCGTTGCCAATCGAGGTCATTTCCACCATTGTCTTGGTGCCATCTACAAACGAGGCCAACATCTTGGCACTCATGTGCTGCGCCAGTGCCTTGGCCGCCACGTGGTCGGGGTTTGCCTCGCGGTTCAGCGGGTTATTTTTCCCCTTCCCCACCATCACAATCTCAAACCCCAGCGCATCGGCAAAATCAAACATTTCCTTGATGCTGCCCGGCTCATCTCCCGCCGCCAGCGAGTAAACCACACCCGCCTCTTCCGCCATCTGTGCCAGCAAATAGCCAATGGTGGCATCTGCCTCCACATTCATGTTCACAACATGCTTCCCCGCCCGAATTGCTGCCTCGCAAACAAACGCCCCCACCTCCGGCACGCCGGTAGACTCCACAATCACGTCCAGATTGTCAATTTGCACCAGCAAATCGGCCGAATGGGTGGCAACCCGCTTACCGGCCGCTATCACCTCATTGGCTTTGCCAACTGGATCGCTATCACTTTCTTCGACACATACGACGAGATCGGCCGGCACGCTAGCTTCTCCAAAAGCAGCTTGGGCGCGATTGGGCACCACATCAGCCACCGCTACCGCCCGCATCCCATCCATGCGCTCCATTTGGCTCATCAGCCCAGTGCCCATCTGCCCCGCACCAACAAGCCCCACTCGAATTGGCCCATGTTCTTGGGCATACGCCTGCAATCGTTGGCGTAAACTTCTCATGCCTTTCATTCTCCTTCTACACGAACTTTTGTCCCGACTTCAATCGCAGGCAGAGCTTTCAATTCCACACATACATCACCTGGCATTTCTACTTCGGTTTCGCCATTCACTTTGACAACCAAATGACCCAAATTTGCCAGGTTCGCGTTAGCGACTTCGCCTACGGCTAACACGCGAAAGCTTGTCGCATCAAACCAAACTTCATCGCCTGGCTGCACCAGGGCTTGTAATGTTTGCCCATCATGCAAAATGGCAAACTCAGCCAATTCTTCCGGCGCATTTTGCCCAAAAAGAACGATGATGTTGTAATCTAGAAAATCGGACACCAGCGGCCCAATAGCCGTAACGGTCGCCTCATACTTGACCATCTAGCCTCCAAACAAACGGCCGAAAAGCCCTTTCTTTTTAGGCTCCTCAACGGCCTCCTGAACCTCGGCTTCGGCTTTTTCGACCACGGCTTCAACTTTCTCTTCTACGACCGGCGCTGGCGTTTCATCTACTGCGGTATCATCAACTTCGGCCGTTACCCAATCTCCAACCACTTCAATATCATCTACAGACACGCCAGACACAAAAATGTCGGCCTTGATGTAGCGAAATAGCGGGCCAGATGGTTTGGTCGCATGAATATCAACCGTCATTACCCCTTTCATCGGGTAAACGCCTACTCGCGCTGTGCCCCCACAATCAATAACAGCCACCGCAATTTGGTCAAAATCACGCTTGGAGCTAAACCCATCAAACGCTGTTCCCCCCGACAGTTCCGCAATCCGGGCAGCAACAGGATGAATCCCACCACCTGTTACGCAGTAGATATAATCTTTACCCGGCTTTGGCTCAATCTCCAGTGGACCGCCCCAACCACGCTTGCCCGCCTTGATTCTAACTTTGCGATACTTTTTTTCAGACATACGCCACCTCTTGGCAAAGCTAACGAGAGAAGGTGAATAGTAATCAGGTATTCCCTGACCACTATCCACTTGCTCCTCATCTTTGCTTAACAAACGCTAAGCATTTGCCACTAGTACGACCTGGCGGTCGTGCTTGTACTATAATTCACAAGTAACCACTAGGGATAGGGATAGAGGGTCACGCCAATAACGCTCTATCCTTACCCCATCTCTCAATTAAGCATATAAGCCAATGCTGGCAATGAAAGCCAAAATCACGGAGACTGGCCCAGTAATCAGGCGGGAGAATAAGATTGCGGGTACACCGATTTCTACAGTTTCTGGTTCTGCTTCACCCAGTGCCAAACCAACAGGGATAAAGTCGCAACCTACCTGCGGATTGATAGCAAAGAGTGCTGGCAGCGCATAGCTGGCAGGAATAGAGCCATTGGCAATGAGCGTGCTGCCTAACAGCGTACCGACGACTTGGGCAATAACCGCGCCGGGGCCAAGCAGGGGTGAAAGAATCGGAATGGCGCAAATCAAAGAGATAATAATCAACCCAACCAGGCTACCGGCCAATGGTGCCAAGGCATTTGCAATCAAATCACCAATACCTGTCTTGAGAATAATACCAATGACAAGCGCGATAAAGGCCATAAACGGCAGGATGTTTACCAATACCTGATCGATTGACTCACGACCAGCTTGATATAGTGCCCCAACAACACCCCCAACACTACGGCCCATGTTTACCAGGAATTTATTTAAACCTTCCATTTCTATCCTCCTTTTAGTTTAGGCAGTGGCGGCTTCGCCAGCTTCACGACGTGCCCACATGATGGCGGTAATGCGTTCGGTGACGATACCCCGGATAAAGATGACGACTAGGCCAACGAGCAGGTAGCGCACAGCCAACGGCACAACAGACAGACCCTGTGCCTCAATACCAGCCGCAATACCTAGCCAGACAAATAGTTCACCAGGGTTGATGTGGGGGAAGATGCCTGTGGGGGGATGAACGTAAGAAACGGCCGCATCGTAGAACGCTGGCTTATATTTTTCCGGCAAGAAGCGCCCCATGGTGTAAGCCATCGGGTTAGTCAAAAAGAAAACGGAAAGGAATGGCAAAACAATGTAGCGCACTGGGTAGTAAGCAAGGCCAGGACGAGCCGCCCATTCACCTACTTTCTCGATCCGATCCGCGCCAATGAGAGCGATCAGGGCATTTACGCCCGTCAGCAAGATGATCAGCAAGGGCACAATGCCTGTGACCAAGGATACAAATACGCTTGCGCCTTGTTGGAATAGTCCAATGAACCATTCAGCGGCAACAACTAAAGCATTCATAACTTTCAAGACCTCCTCGGGTAAACCATAAACGTTAATAAGCAAAACAAAATGATAATAAGTTGGTTGGCAATCGGACGATAAAAACCTCCTTTTTAGACGATTGGGGATTGCAGAATCCCAAACATTTTGCGTGCTTAACTGGGCGGGTCGTGCCTAACTAAGCAGGTTGCAAACTCATTTTTGCCTGCTGGCGCTGACGGGCTGCCTGTAAATCTTTGGCAGCGTTGACAAAGGCAGGACGTAATTTGGCGGGGACGGGGAGTGTAGCTTCATTCGCCAAAATATCGTTAAGGGACATACCGACAAGTTCGGGGGCTGGTTGCAGGCGGGCGAAGACAGTCCAACCAGCAAATTTTTGGGCGTGGACAACGCGGTCTTTTTCATCAATGACTAGGATACCGTAGGCGCGTCCTTTGAGACGATCACCGTTGAGACCAACGGCCGTTAATCCATCCTTCCTCAGCAGTGCCAAATCCTTGTAAAAGACCTTCATCTGACGGTAAGCCATCCAAAATTGCGCCAGCCACATCACCACCATTGCGCCCAAGACGTACCCACCATAGTCAACCATAAAATCAACCATATCCTACCTCCCGGTTTAGCAACCCGTAATCAGTGACCTTCGGCAAAATCAGATTCAACCAGTGCTTGCAGGGCTGTGAGAGCTTCCTCAGCTTGAGGGCCTTCCGCCTCAATTTTAATTTCATGCCCTCTCAGCACTGCCAGCAGCAGCAGGTGTAGTGGACTTGCCCCATTAACCGGCCCTTTGCCCCGCGTCAAACTTGTCACCTGTATTTTGGCATCAAATTGCTTGGCCGTTTTGACAAACTGCGCCAACGGACGTGCGTGCAGCCCAGCTTCATGTTGAACAGTCAAAATTACCTCTGCCATGTCTCACTCCTTAACTTATGCTCCCTGCCAAAACAGCCTCGGCTGCATTGCTATCTGTCACTAATACATCTAAGAAACCACCTCGGAGAGCACCCAAAATGGCGGCTGCCTTCACCTTGCCCCCAGCTATGCCCACAATCGTACAGTTGCTAGCAGACAAAGCGCGTAGGCTAATTCCCACAATTTGTTGATTAATCGCAATGTTGAGAATACGGCCGTTTTCGTCAAAATGCGTGCCACAAATATCACCCACTGCTCCAGCCCGCTTGATCTCATCCATTTCAACAGCACTGAAGTAACCTGCCCGCACCAGAGCCGACCGTTCCGGCTCCACACTCCCAACGCCAACAAAAGCATAATTTGCCTGCGTCGCCAAATCAAGCGTTTCGTGCACATGTCTTTCAGTCATTAGCGAGGCTCTTGTCCGTGCATCAGCCACGAAATGGGGTGCATTGAGCGTAAAATATTGGGCACCAAGAGCCTGGGCAAAGGTTCGCGCCAAATCGGGACCATCAATGTGGGGATCGCCATGCCCAATCCCACCAATCATCTGCACAACTTTGACAAGGGGCAACCGCCGCTGATGCAGCGCATTACCCACCTCAAACAAGGCAGTCCCCCACCCCAACCCTAAAATGCTGAGGTCGGTAATTTCATCCAGATAGGCTGCTCCCGCTTTCCCTAAAAGCCGCAACATGCGGGTATAGTCAAGGTTACTACGCTGCACGACATAAGCCGAGCGTAGACCATATCTGTTGCATAATTCTGTTTCCAGGTTAACTGAGCGCTTGATGGGATGGTTGATACGAATATCAACAAGCCCGTGCTGATGGGCTTCCGTTAAGAGACGAGAAATAGCGGAACGAGAATAACCAAATTTGCGAGCGATTTCAGCCTGGCTGCGACGACCCAAATAATACAGATCAGCAACCGTTGCTAAGAACTCTAGCCGCTCGTAGTTCGTCATCGTCCCTCTTCTCTCCTTGCTGCACCTCTCCAAGTGCAACACCCTCTCTGTTCGCTTGCTACCCTGCACATCTCCCGTAGCAACACGTCAATAATAATAACCCCTTCATTCACCAAGGTTTCACATTAGTGAAAATCATTCACATATGTGAAAAATCGTATTGGCAACCTATAGACATATAACTATTGCGATAGCGTAGAGACTATGCTCCACTCTCCAACCTCTGATACAATGGAAGAAATACAATAGTTGGATGAAGGATATGAATGAATTTGAGATGCCGGAACAGGAAGAAACGGCCGTTTTGCCCACACCACAGGCCGACCCTGAGCCGAAAATGGTGGAGCCAGCAACACTAGGGCAGCGGTTAACATTGTTTATCGTAACGGCCGTTATCCTGCTGCTTGATCAAAGCAGCAAATATTGGATTGAAAATAACCTGCGGCTGGGGGAAGTATGGGCACCGTTTCCCAGCCTTGAGCCTTTTTTCCGCATCTTCCACGTTAGCAACACCGGGGCGGCCTTTGGGCTGCTGCCATCGGGCGGGGTAATCTTTGGCGTGTTGGCTGTTATCGTTGGCGCGACCATTATCTATTACAACCACACCTTGCCCAACGGCCAGCTTGGCTTTCGTGTGGTACTGGGGCTGTTACTGGGCGGGGCGTGGGGCAACATGATTGACCGTTTTGTGCGCATCGGCCACGTCACCGACTTTTTTTTTTTTTTTTCATGAACCGTCTTTAACGTAGCCGATATGTCCATTGTGGCTGGGGTGATTATTATGGGCTGGTTTACGTATCAGGAACATCGTCGGGAACAGGCCATGCAGACCGAGGCCAAGCAACAAGAATTAGACGACAGGGAGCAACAAACGCTTGATGAATGGTCAACAGGTTCATCTGACGCTTGATGCCCCCGGCGAACGGCTGGATAAGGCACTAGGGGATGCCCTGCCGCAGTTGTCGCGGGTACAGTGGCAGCGGTTGCTGAAGGAGGAGCGGGTGTGGGTTAACGGCCGTTTAGCCACCAAACCCAGCCAGCGGCTCATCGGCGGGGAGCAAGTTGTTGCCACGCTGCCGGAACCCGTGGAAACCGATATTATCCCCGACGACATTCCCCTCGACATCCGCTACGAAGACGATGATATTCTAGTGGTCAACAAACCGGCCGGGATGGTGGTGCATTTAGGCACCGGTCATCTGCGCGGGACGTTGGTCAATGCGGTGTTGGCGCACTGCCCAGAGGTGCTGGGGGTGGGAGGCGAAGTGCGCCCTGGCATTGTGCACCGGCTGGACAAGGAGACATCGGGGCTGATTGTGGTTGCCAAGCACGATGCCGCGCTGCGCCATTTACAGGATCAGTTTAAGGCGCGGGAAGTAAAGAAGGTGTATCTGGCACTGGTGGAGGGGCAGATTCGGCCACCGCAAGCGTTGATTGATGCTCCAATTGGGCGTGATGTGGGGCACCGCAAGCAGATGCAGGTGGTGACGGACCCATCACGGGAGTCCCGGCCAGCGCAGACGGAATATTACACGCGGACAGTGTATGACCAATATACGCTGGTGGAATGTCGCCCTCTCACCGGGCGGACGCACCAGATTCGGGTGCATTTGGCCTATTTGGGCTTTCCGATTGTGGGAGACAGGATTTATGGGCGGCGCAAGCAGCGGTTGGCAATCAAGCGTCACTTTTTGCACGCAGCGCAGTTGGGGTTTAAACGGCCGTTAGACAACCAACCCCTCACCCTCACCGCCGAACTCCCGCCCGAACTCCAGACCATCCTCAACCAACTTCCGGCCGTTGGTTATGCGGCTGAACTAACCGATTATTGAACGCCGTAGCCGAGACCCGTGTAAAATCGGCCAGATTAAGGGTTGGCTAAGCAGTCAATAAAGCTCTTTCTAACGCTTTAGTACCTTAACGACAAGAATCTTGTACACTGAACAAGAAAATAAACCACAGATACACACGGATGAACACGGATTTTTCTTAGCTGTATGTATCTGTGTCCATCTGTAGTTTGTTTCCTTTTTGGTTGTGGCTTGTCCGCGTTAGGAACTTCTATTGGAAAAAACGATCCAGAGCATAAGCATAGTCTTCTCCGCTCTCATCAATAATACGAAGGTACCCATGAGAGGTTGCCATATCATCAGGCACAATCTGATAGAGTTTTCCAGTTTCGAGCGCGGCTTCGTACCCATCATTGTTAATGCACACAGCAAATTGTTTCGTGGGTTCTGTATCCATAGAAGCAGTTACTTTTAGGAATTTGGCTGCGTTAATGACGGTGTATCAACGGCCGTTTTTCCTCCCCGACCATTCACCCCCGCTTTTGGCTCAATCGGCAGCGCCAGGTAGAAGGTGCTGCCTTTGTCAAGCTGGCTGTGACACCAGGCGCGTCCCCCGTGCCGTTCGGCAATCGAGCGCACAATCGCCAGCCCCAGCCCCGACCCCTTGATCTTCTCCGTTCCCCGCCGCTTCACCCGGTAAAACTTCTCGAACAAACGAAGCTGGTCTTTTTCGGAAATCCCCGGCCCCTTGTCCTGTACAGCAATAATCACCTGCCCG
>JAGQGA010000134.1 GCA_020432595.1 Anaerolineales bacterium
CATGACGTGGGTGAAGTTCCAGCACAAATGGAGCTCCGGCGATTCACCTGACGTGCTGCTGGGTCGTATTCAGGATGCCCACAACAATGGTTTCAAGGTGCTACTTTCCATCACCGGGGCGCAAACGTACCCATCGGCCGGCAGCATTGATTATGCCGGTTACGTCAACTTCCTGCGCGGTGTAGCCGCCCATGGCCCTGATGCCATTGAAGTGTGGAACGAGATGAACATTGACTTTGAGTGGCCGGCCGGAGAAATTAGCCCCACTTCCTATGTCAACAACATGCTTGCCCCCGCCTACAACGCTATCAAAGCCGCCAACGGTAATGTGATGGTCATTTCCGGCGCACTCGCACCGACTGGCTTTGATAATGGCACCAATGCTTGGGCTGATGACCGCTATATTCGCGGTATGGCGGCGGCCGGTGGTGCAAACTATATGGATTGCGTGGGCGTACACCACAACGCCGGTGCCACCTCCCCCAACGCCACTTCCGGCCATCCCGCCGGGTCGCACTATAGCTGGTATTTCCGGCCAACGATGGATTTGTACTACAACGCTTTTGGCGGCTCTCGCCCTGTTTGCTTCACAGAGTTAGGCTATTTGTCGGGCGAAGGGTTTAACAAACTGCCCGCCAACTTTAGCTGGGCTGGTGGCACATCGGTTAATGAACATGCCCAATGGCTTGGCGAAGCGGTACAGCTTGCCCGCAGCAGCGGCAAGGCTCGCTTGGTCATCATCTACAACGTGGATTTCACCCAATACGATGAAAATGGCGACCCGCAGGCCGGGTATGCCATCATCCGTCCGGGTGGCAGTTGCCCGGCCTGTAGCCAATTGCGAGCGGCAATGGGGGGCTAGACGACTTATAACCCGCGCTCTTTGCTGAAAAAGAGATGTCAAAGGTGTGGCTGTTAGTAAACAGCAGCCACACCTTTTTTGTTTGCCTGGTACTGGGTGATATTGTAGAATGATTCGCAATTGGCGAATTTTCGCTGAGAAATTAGCGATTAAAATGAATCATTGCGAAGCTGTGGTGCTCCCTTTATAATGTTTCGTTGGAACATCTTTGCAGCACCTTAATAGCCACCCCCATTGTTTGCATTCTAGTGTAGGCAAGGGCGCAGAGAAAATAAGGAGTAGGTTATGTCGTCGCAGATTGGGACAGTTGCACAGCCGCTACGGGTTGCCATTATTGGGTCGGGGCCGGCTGGGTTTTATGCTGCTGAACATTTGTTGAAGCAGCATGATGTTGTGGTGCAGGTGGATATGTTTGACCGCCTGCCAACGCCGTTTGGCTTGGTTCGGGCTGGGGTTGCGCCAGATCACCAAAAGATTAAATCAGTGACGAGAGCGTTTGAACGGGTAGCAGAGCAGCCAGGCTTTCGTTTTTTTGGCTATGTGGAAATTGGCAAAGATATTTCGGTAGCAGAGCTTCGTCAATTTTATCACCAGATTGTGTATGCAACGGGGGCGCAAACGGATCGCGCGCTGGATATTCCAGGGATTGACCTGGCGGGCAGCCATGCAGCCACGGAGTTCGTGGCTTGGTATAATGGCCACCCCGATTATCGTAATTGTGAATTTGATCTGTCGCAGGAGCGGGCGGTGGTAATTGGGATTGGCAATGTGGCGGTGGATGTGGCGCGGATTTTGTGTTCGACCCCGGAGGAATTAGCCAAGACAGATATTGCAACTTATGCGCTGGAGGCATTGCAGCAAAGCAAGGTGCGTGAGGTGGTGATGGTGGGGCGGCGTGGGGTGGCGCAGGCAGCCTATTCGGCTCCAGAGATTAAGGAGCTTGGGGAATTGGCGGAAACGGCCGTTTATGTCCATCCCGATGAAGTAACCCTTGACCCGCTGAGTGCCGCCGCCCTGGAAGAGGCTGACCGCTCTACCAAACGAATGGTAGAGATTACGCAGGGATACGCTGGAAACACAACCGACAAGCCGCGCAAGTTGACCATTCGCTTTTTGCTGTCGCCCACGGAACTGTGGGGCGATGAAAGCGGGCAGGTCACGGGGATGCGGCTGGTGCGGAATGAGTTGGTGGCGGGAAGAAACGGCCGTTTGGGAGCCAACCCCACCGATCAGTTTGAAGAGATAGAAACCGGGCTGGTATTCCGTTCCATTGGCTACCGAGGCGTGCCAATGCCTGGCGTGCCATTCCGTGAAGATTGGGGCGTGATTTGGAATGAACACGGCCGTGTTGTAGATGCCGAAACCCACCAACCCGTCATTGGTGAATACACCACCGGCTGGATCAAACGTGGCCCGTCTGGCATTATTGGCACCAATAAGCCTGATGCGGTAGAGACGGTTAGCCTAATGCTGGAAGATATGCAAGCTGGACAGATACAGCAGCCTGATTGCCCTGAACCGGCCGACGCAGAAGCCTTTATTCGGCAGCGGCAACCAAATTACTTTAGCTATCAAGATTGGCAAACCCTGGATCGGTTGGAACAAGAGGCCGGGGCGGCGTTAGGGCGGCCTCGTGTTAAGTTTACAACCATTGAAGAAATGTTGGCTGCACGAGAAGAAGCGGCTGCTCAATCGCCGCTAACGCCTGCATAAAAGCATATGATTTGTTTGCGGGGTAGAAATTTTGCGTGGTGTGTGGTGCGTAAAAGGTACACGCACCACGTACCACGTTCAACTCTAGACCTTTTTAATTTTATTTTATGAAAGTTGTGATTTATTCGGATGGCGGTGCTGACCCTAATCCTGGCATTGGGGGTTGGGCCGCGATTTTGCGTTTTGGTGAACATGAAAAAGTGCTGACGGGCAATAATCCGCAGACAACCAATAACCAAATGGAGCTAACGGCGGCCATTCGGGCGCTACAATCGCTAAAACGGCCGTGTGAGGTTGCGTTTTACACCGATTCTGAGTATGTGCGGCGCGGCATTACGGAGTGGATTGAGGGATGGGCCGCGAAAGGATGGCGCAGCAAGTCGGGCAAAGCGGTGCAAAATGTGGAGCTGTGGCAGGCACTGTGGCCGTTGGTGCAGCGTCATACCATCGAGTGGCATTGGGTGAAGGGCCATGCCGGAAATGAGTTAAATGAGCGGGTGGATCGGCTGGCGCGGCAGGCACGGCTGGAGATTACCCCAGAAACGGCCGTTGGCGAGGATGTGCCCAAACTATATCTACGCGCCTCTTGTAAAGGCAACCCCGGCCCTGGCGGCTGGGGCGTGGTGCTGGAGCAGGATGGTGAGACAGAGCAGTTTAGCGGGGCGGAAAGCAGCAGCACCAATAACCGTATGGAACTGCTAGCTGCTTTAGAAGGTCTCTTGCGTTTGCCTCCGGGCAGTTCGGTGCAGTTGTTTACCAGTTCAGATTACCTTTTTCAGGGGGCTACGCGCTGGATTCACGGTTGGCGGCAGCGGAACTGGGTGAAACGGGACGGTAAGCCGGTGGTGAATGCGGATTTGTGGCAAGCACTGGACCAGCTTATGGGGCAATATGCAGTGCGCTGGATCAACGCCAAGGGGCAGGAGATTGAAGAAATGAAGGTGGCGGGCAAGCTGGCATCAGAGGCCATTGCCGTGCATTAGCGAGAGTCGCCCAGATATTGACAGGTGGCGTGGAGAAAGCCAAAATCGCCAACGGGTGCCATGAGTTCGGTGACTTCTAGGATTTGAAAGAAACGGCCGTTAAACTGCACCGTCTCGCCCACTTGAGGAGCCTTGTCCACCTGGACAATGCTTCCTTTAATCGGACTACCTTGAACCACATAGCTAAGTTTGTAGGGATGGCTTTTTTTCACACGTTACTCCTGTTTTGCAAACGGTTGACTCTGATTAAAGCATAAATTGCTCTCGACTTGCCTTACAGTAAGTATACCACGCCCGCATTTTTACTCTGTGAAAATATTGACAATTGCCTGTGAACTGATACAATGCCCCTCGTCCCGCCGAAGTGGCGAAACTGGCAGACGCGCTACGTTCAGGGCGTAGTGGGAGTACTCCCGTGAGGGTTCGAATCCCTCCTTCGGCACCATCACTTGTAGATAACAGGTATCAAGCTCTAATGGCTAAATAGCAATAGTTAGTTGTTAAAGTTTATCAAAGAAGAGTCGCTCAGCTTTCCATGGCGAGATGGCTCTTTTTTGTTTTGAGATTTCATGTTATTCTAAGTGCTGCGAGTTCAGCAATGAACATTAAGAGCCATAAGCTAGGCTAAGTTACAGACATTCTTGCCTACAATCAATTCATTCACATCTCAATTTTATTGTTTGTTTTTTAGCCATCCTAATGGCTGTTACTAAACTCGCAGTCTGTAACCGCAAGGTGGCTTTTTTCATTGGTTAACCATCAAAATAATTGTTCATGGCCAGACTCGAAGACCTGAAAGCAGGCGTACAAGTAAATGGCATTTTGCCCCAACAAACCGTCACCATCATAGATGTCACCTGGCACGGCTCGGCTGCCGTCGAAATTACATACAGACGCGCCGATGGCGAACCCCGCAGCCAGCTGCTTTACCGCACTGACGAAGCCAATCTCAGTATCAGCCAGACCCGCCACAAATGGGCATTTACCGCCCCTGGCGACACCTTCAAACTCACCGCTGAAGCCTTCCGCATCCATCTGGCTCACCTCTTCGACCCTGTCCTCGCCGTCCACACCTCACTTGTCTTGCCCTTACCCCACCAGATAACGGCCGTTTACGGTGAAATGCTCTCCCGCCAACCCCTGCGCTATCTACTAGCCGACGACCCCGGTGCCGGTAAAACCATCATGGCCGGGCTGCTCATCAAAGAACTCATCGTGCGCGGCGACGTGCGCCGCTGCCTCATCTGCGCCCCTGGCAGCCTGGCCGGACAGTGGCAGGATGAGATGTGGTTCAAATTCCAGACCCACTTCGACATCTTCACCCGCGAAACCGTTGAATCCTCCGTCAGTGGCAACCCCTTCCAGGAAAAAGATTTGGTCATCATTCGGCTGGATCAAGTTGCCCGCAGTGAAGAACTGCAAGCCAAACTCAGCCGCACCGATTGGGACTTGGTCATCGTAGACGAAGCTCACAAAATGTCCGCCTCCTTGTGGGGTGGTGAGATGAAAGTCACCAAACGCTACCGCCTGGGCGAACTACTGGGCAGCATCAGCCGCCACTTCCTGCTCATGACCGCCACCCCCCACAACGGTAAAGAAGAAGATTTCCAGATGTTCCTGCGGCTCATAGATCCAGACCGCTTTGAGAACCGCTCCAAACTGCACAACGAGCCCGTAGATGTTTCCGACATCATGCGCCGCATGGTCAAGGAAGAGTTGCGCCGCTTCGACGGCCGTCCGCTCTTCCCCGAACGCCGCGCCTATACCGTCAACTATCAACTCTCACCCGCCGAACAAAAACTGTATGAGGATGTCACTGAATATGTCCGTACCGAGTTCAACCGGGCGGAACAACTGCTTGATGACAAACGCAAAGGTACGGTTGGTTTTGCCCTGACTGTTTTGCAGCGCCGTCTGGCTTCTTCCCCTGAAGCTATATACCAATCGCTGCGCCGCCGCCGCGAACGCCTGGAAAAGCGGCTGCAAGAGGTAGAAGCGCAGACTTCCAGCCTGCCCTTATCAGACAACCAACTGCCGCTCTTTGACGACGATTATTGGAACGACTTCGACGATGCTCCGGCCGAAGAAACGGAGGTTATCGAAGATTTAGTCATGGACGCCGCCACCGCCGCCCTCACCGCTGCTGAACTGCAAGAAGAAATCAACATCCTGCAAACCTTAGAACGCCAGGCCTATCAACTGCGTCAAAGCGGCACGGATCGCAAATGGGCGCAGTTAGCCACCCTTATCCAGGATGATGTGCATATGGTTGGACCGGGTGGGGCAAGGCGTAAACTGGTCATCTTCACCGAACACCGTGACACCTTGCGCTACCTGCAAGAGCGCATCATCACCCTCTTTGGCCGGGATGAACACATCGTCCACATAGACGGTGGCCTCAAGCGAGAAGACCGCCGCGTGGTGGAAGACAAGTTTCGTAATGACCCCGATGTCCATTTTCTGCTGGCCACCGATGCGGCTGGCGAAGGCATTAACCTGCAACGCGCCCACCTGATGATTAACTATGACCTGCCCTGGAATCCCAACCGACTGGAGCAGCGCTTCGGCCGTATCCATCGCATTGGTCAGACCGAGGTGTGCCATCTGTGGAATCTGGTGGCTGCCGAAACCCGTGAAGGCTATGTCTACGAGCGGCTGCTGCGGAAATTGGAAACGGAACAGCAAGCCCTTGACGGCCGTGTCTTCGACATCCTCGGTCAGCTATTTGAGCAAACCCCTTTGCGCAAATTGCTGATGGATGCTGTGCGCTATGGTGACAGACCCGATATTCGTGCCAAACTGAACCAGGCGGTAGATAATGCCGTTGACCGCGACCATGTGCGCGAACTGGTTGAATCCCGCTCCTTAGCTGCCAACTCTCTCGACTTGAGCGAGATTGAGCGTATCCGGGCAGACATGGAACGGTATGCTGCCCGTCGTTTACAACCCTTCTACATTCAAGGCTTTTTCCTGCAAGCTTTTCAAGAATTGGGTGGCGCCATCCGTGAACGAGAGCCTGGCCGCTTCCGCATCACCCATGTACCTGCTGCCATCCGTGACCGTGCCAAAGCCAATGGCTCGGTCATGCCTGTACTGCGCCAATATGAGCGTGTTTGCTTCGATAAAGAGCTGATCGCGCCCGAAGGCAAGCCGCTGGCGCAATTCCTTTGCCCTGGCCATCCTTTATTGGATACCGTTATTGATCTTATTCTGGACAAACAGCGGCAAACGCTGCGTAATGGCACGATTCTGGTAGACAGTCGAGACCCCGGCCAGACACCCCGTTATCTCTTTTTCCTGGAACAAACCATTCGGGATGCCAACCAACGCACCATTTCCCAAGAAGTTCATTTTGTCGAAATTGAGGCCGACGGCCGTCTTCATGCCGGTGGTTACGCGCCTTATTTAGATTATGACCCTGCCACCCCTGAACAATTAGACCTTATTCGGAGTACCGACATCCTGTCGGCCTCTGTTCCCGAAACTCTGGAGGGCCAGGTCACCAGCCACGCCATCACCCAACTTATTCCCCGCCACCTGGAACAAGTCCGCCGCCGCCGGGAGGAACTCATAGACAAAACCCTCCATGCTGTCCAGGAACGGCTGACGCGGGAGATTAACTATTGGGACAGACGCGCCGCTGAACTGCGCCGCCAGGAACGCGAAGGCAAGCCCAATGCCCGCCTCAATTCAGCTTTGGCGCAGGAGCGAGCTGATAATTTGGCCGCTCGCCTGGAACGGCGCAAGGACGAGTTGGCCTTGGAACGGCAAATCTCAGCCGCGCCACCTGTGCTGATTGGCGGAGCTATGATTGTGCCCATTGGCCTGCTGTTGGGCGAGCGGACACCAGCCGACATCATGGACACGCGCATCACCGAAGCCATAGCCATGAAGGCAGTGATGGAGGCAGAGATTACACTGGGCAACCACCCCAAAGATGTGGGCCAGCAAAAGCTGGGCTATGATATTGAGAGCTTTGACCCGGAAACCGGCCGTTTACGCTTCATCGAAGTTAAAGGCCGACGTGCCGGTTCTCCAACCGTCACCATCACCCGCAACGAAATCCTCGTTGCGCTAAACCAGCCCAACCAGTTCATCCTGGCCCTGGTAGAGATAGAAAATGGGCAAGCCAAACCGCCCCGCTACGTGCGCCAACCCTTCCACAAAGAACCGGACTTTGGGGTCACCAGCGTCAACTATCATTTGTCGGAATTGATTAAACAGAGTGTAGTACCTGCCTAAAAAGGGAGAGAAAACCATGTTAAAAAGATCGTGTGTTAGAACTCGAATTTTTGTACTAGGAATGCTTTTCTCACTGCTTATCAGTTATTTATTCTGGGAGACTACGCATCAACACGTCTATGCTGATGAACAGGCCGCAATTCTCAATAGCAGCGAAACACTAATTGCCCATTTTGCTAAGGGGCCGTATGCTGTTACAACGATGCGGGAGTATCAGGGGCCAGTTACTGTTACAATAACTGGCATTGGGCAAGCCTCAGCCACACAATATAGCGATGCCTTTTACATTCTCACCGATAATTTTGGTAATCCTATTAACCCTGTCCATCCAACGCTCCTTTATAATTGGGTTTTGTGGATAAATGGACAACATGCTGAGAATTTTATCCCTGGTCAACAAGTACCCTCCTATCGTAGTAACAATAGTTATACCTTCCAGATAAATGCGCCTGGCGGCCCGCTTGTATTTGGCGTCGGTGATGTAGGCACCGGTGATAACACGGGAAGTTTTACCATTACTGTTGGTAATGATGGCAGCTGCGAGGTGCCGTTCTTTTCCCAAATAGATCCGCAGTGGCGGAAGCATCCGCTACGCACGGATGGTAGCTGTGATATGTCATGTAATACCATTGGGGCTTGTGGTTGTACACTAACAGCGGCTGCCATGAATTTTGCCTACTTGGGAGCAGATCTCAATCCAGCTACATTAAGTGATTGTATGGGAGCAAATGCTTGTATGTTTCGGTATGGTGCAGGTGCCTCCTGTACCAATGGTAAAGCAAGCTATGCAGGATCTCGTCAATTTACCAATTGGCTTGATTTGGATCGGGAGTTGAACCAAAACGGCCGTTTAGTTATCTTGGGGTTCCACAAAGCAGGCAACGCATCCCAAACGCATTGGGTCTTGGTGACCGCTGGTCAGGGCAGCGACCCCAGCAACTACTTGGCACACGATCCTGGCTCCTTGCAAGGTGCCAATACAAATTTGCAATCCTTTTTGCGCGATAACTGGGTGCCAAAAAGAATTCTGCTATACGATGGGCAGCCAGCCTGTAACCCAGGCACACAATTAGCCTCATCACTATCAACACAAATCAATAACCCCTTCCAATCGACCGAGGCAACCTTTGCACCAAATATTAATACAATGTCAGAAGAACCTGCCGCGATTACTGGCAGTATCACGCGCTACCATTTGAATGAGACAACAATAATAGTACAGTTGGCAGCGTCAAGTACATCTAGCAACATCACCGATATGTTGATTTGGTCAGATTCTAGCCCGACTCCAAATTGGCAACCGTTTAAGAGTCATGCGTGGTTACCTTGGAATCCCGGCGACCAACTCCACGCTCGTTTTCGTGATGAACTTGGCAACATTTCCGATACCTACACGGAAAGTTTATACCCTCTGACAAGCCCACCCACGTCACCAATAATGCGAGCCTATCTTCCTCTGATTATTCGGAATGTTGAAGCCAATATTGCACCATAAACGAATCACTAACAAAAATCTTGGTTACTATTAGCAGAGAGAAAAAGAATATACATGACCCAACGTAAAAAATTAATCGAAGTCGCTTTACCGTTAGAAGCAATTAACGAAGCCAGCGCCCGTGAAAAATCTATTCGGCATGGGCATCCCAGTACGCTGCATCTGTGGTGGGCGCGGCGACCTCTAGCCGCTGCCCGCGCTGTCATTTTTACCTCGTTGGTGGATGACCCGGATGATCCCCAAGCACCACCTGCCTTTGTCCAAGCCTGCCGCAACTTGCCCAAGGGCAAAAATGCCACCGCCAACGACACCCCACGCCAGCGGCTGTTTGATTTTATTGAGCGGCTGGTGACGTGGGAAGCGACGACGGATGAGGCCATTCTGACGACGGCGCGGGAATTGATTCAGCTGAGTACGGATGGCAACCCACCGCCGCTGCTCGACCCCTTTGCCGGGGGTGGCTCCATTCCGTTGGAGGCGCAGCGGTTGGGGCTGGAAGCCCACGCCAGTGACCTGAACCCGGTGGCGGTGATGATTAACAAAGCGTTGATTGAGATACCGCCGAAGTTTGCCAACCAGCCGCCGGTGAACCCGCGTGACCGAGGAGGAGCGCCCGCTGCCAGCGGGCAAACGGCCGCCAAGATGGCGGCGGTACAGTGGAAGGGAGCCAGTGGCCTAGCCGCCGATGTCCGTTACTATGGCGAATGGATGCGGGAGAAAGCGTGGGAGCGGATAGGCCACCTGTACCCGGAGTGCAATGGAGAGACAGTGATTGCCTGGCTGTGGGCGCGGACGGTGAAATGCCCCAACCCAGCCTGTGGGGCGCAAATGCCGCTGGTACGCTCGTTTGATTTGAGCAAAAAGAAAGGCAAACATGCCTGGGTAGAGCCACAGGTTGATGCCAAAACACGCAAAATCACTTTTGTAGTGAAACAGGCCAGCAAAGGCAGTGGGGCAGATGGCACAGTAAATCGTTTGGGTGCAACGTGTGTCGCATGTGGCACACCTGCACCATTTCCTTATGTTCGGGATGAAGGGAAGTCTGGCAGGATGAACGCTCAACTCATGGCGATTGTGACAGAAGGAAACAACG
>JAGQGA010000135.1 GCA_020432595.1 Anaerolineales bacterium
ACATGCGTAGGCTCCTACGCATGGCAGGAAAACACCCCTAAAGAGGATACAGTTTTATGAATTGGCAAAATTTTCGTGGTCTGGGGCTGTTGGTGGTGCTATTGAGTGTGACCGGCTTGGCCTGTGGGCTGCTAGATAATGCAGGAACAGAGGGGCCGCCGCGTGGGGCGGTGGTGGTGAATGGGGTGGCAAATACGGCACTGCAGCCGTGGCTGGAAACGGCCGTTTCCACCTTCAACGCCTCCTCCACCGAAGACACCAACGGCGACCCCATTTACGTGCAAATGCAGTACGTGGAATCAGGCGCTGCCGTGGGGCAGTTGGTGGGAGATGAGACGGCCGTTCTCTGGCTCCCCGACGACCCCGTGTGGACCAACATTTTGGCCGACCAGGGCAGCAACCGCTTCCAAAGCAACTGCGTCAGCGTGGCCCAAAGCCCGCTGGTCATCGCCATGTGGCGCGACGTGGCCGAATCGCTGGGGTGGCCCGGCTTGCCCATTGGCTGGCTCGACATCGGCAGCCTCGCCGCCGACCCCGCCGCCTGGAACTACTACAGCGGCGGAGCCTATGGCGAAACGTTCCGGCTGGGCCACACCCACCCCGGCCTCTCTGGTTCGGGAGCCAGCACCCTGCTGGCAATTGTGCAAGCGGCCGAAGCCCAAACCGAGGCCGTCACCAGCGACGACATCCAGAAGCCGATTGTGCAAGCGTCGGTGGGGGCGTTTGAAGGGGGCGTAAGCTGGTTTAGCAACAGCACCGCCGCTTTGGGGTCAGCAATGGCCGAGCGGGGTGTTAGCTATTTGGGGGCGGGCATCATGTATGAAAGCACGGTGCTGCAAGTTGGCAACGGCGACATTGTGCCGGTCTACCCGCTGGAAGGAACGTTTATGTCCACCCACCCGGCCTGCATCAGCCAAACGGCCGATTCTGCCACCCAGGCTGCGGCCGCCGTTTTTCGGGATTATTTGCTGGGGGATGAGGGGCAACAAACGGCCGTTGCCGCCGGTTTCCGCCCTGTCAACAGCACCATTGCCGCCGACACGGCTCCATTTGATGCTGTCAGCGGCGCAGATCTGACGCAGCCCACCACCGTTTTTGGCGCGCCCAGCGTCGAAACCGTCTACGCTGTGCAGGCGTTGTGGCAATCGGCGCGGAAAGATGTCAACTTGGTCATGCTGCTCGACACCTCTGGCAGCATGGAAGGGGACAAAATTATTGGGATGCGGCTGGCGGCGGAGCAATTTGTGCAGCAAATGGGAGACGATGACTACATCAGCGTCATTGATTTTCACACCCAACCCGACGTGGTGGTCTATCACGAACGAGTAGGCGACAAGCGGGAAGACGTGATTGCCATTATTCAGCGCATGGTAGACGGCGGCGACACGGCACTCTATGATGCCATTGCCACTGGGGCGCAAATTATTGACCAAACCACCCTGCCGCAAACAACTAACGCGATGGTGGTGTTGACCGATGGGCAAAACACCAATAGCCTGAGAGACTTTGATAGTACGCTAATTTCCGAAGCCACCGCCCACGACACAACCATCTTTACCATTGCTTATGGCAGCGATGCAGATGAAAGCGTGCTGCAAGCGTTGGCAACTCAGGGTAATGGCAACTTTTTCCTGGGGGATGAGGCCAGCATTGCCGCGATTTATGATGAAATGTCGGCCGCGTTTGGTGGTAGCGTTGGGGTTGGCCGGTAAAAAATGGTAATCAGTAATCGGTAATCAGTAATCAGTGTTCTCGACTAATTACCGATTACTGATTACTGACAACTGAATATGAAACTGAGCGCGGAGCAAAAAAACCTTCTACGGCAACTGTTGGCACTGATTGAGGCGGGGAAGCTGAAGGAGCCGATTACGCCGGTTCCGGGCAATAACCCGACGCACTTTGCCATTTATTTGCGCGGCGACAAGAGTTTTCATTTTAAGCGAATTAGTGATTTGGACGCGCTCTGTGATGCGGGGCTGTTGACGTATCGTTGGAATCGGCAGGGGACGGGGAAGCTGTATTATGTGACGAAGGAGGCGGAAACGGCCGTTTCTACCAACTTTGCTGTGCCAAAAACGGCCGTTAATGGGGACATTGACCTGGTAGAATTAGTGCGCGTGATGAGCGGTGGTGTGATTGAGGTAGACCCGTGGAGCACTCAACTTGATTTGGACAGTGTCGCCCATGATCCGGTGCAGCGCCACACCGTTGTCCATGCCCTGGTGGATCAACTACTGGCATTCGCCCAGCGGGAACTGCCGTGGGAACTGTTTATGCCGTATCAAAAGCAGGTGCGGGCACTACAGGATTTGCTGCTGGGGGCTGAGGTGGATAACGGCCGTTTACACATCTTCGCCCACCACCTCGCCTTCCCCGCCGACCTCATCCAGCGGCTCGACTTCTCGCTACAGGCGTGGGTCTATCTCTACCCACTCCTCCTCATCGGCAGCACCCGGCTAGGGGTAGAGGAGTTGGTGATCAGTAAACGGTAATCGGTAATCAGTAAGCGGTGTAGCTGGCGACTGATAACTGATAACTGATAACTGATTACTGATTACTGATAACTGATTACTGGAAAAAAGCCAGCACCGTCCCAGTGACCAAAATCAGCAGAAAGCCAGGCAAGAAGACGCGGCGCAGGCTGGCGGAGCCGCTGGTTAGCACAATGCCACCTTTGACAACGGTATTGGACATGGTGGCGAGAACGATGGCACGAACGGCCGTTTGTGCCGCCAAATTCCCACTCCGGTTTAGTTCCGACATGGACAGCGTAATCGCATCCACATCCACCAGCCCCGACAAAATGCTCGACGCATACACCCCGACATCCCCTAGATAAAACTGCGCCGCCCGGCCGGCGAGCAAAATCACCCCATACAGCAGCCCAAAGGTAATGGCTGGCCCCAGTTCAAACGGGTTTGCTACCGCCACCTCTTCCTGATCGTTGCCATGCGGCGCAAAGTAGAGATAACCGCAATAGGCCAACCCCACCACCGCCGCTGCCACAATGGGCAGCCACAGCCGCGCCAGCAGTGATGCATTGACCGCCGCCACTTCGAGCAGCACGCGGGCAAACATCACCGTCCACGCCACCATGATCGCCAAGGCAAACGGCTTTGCCATTTGGCTGTCTTTTTGACTGCGCTGGGAAAAGCTGAGGGTAACGGCCGTTGACGACACCAAGCCCCCCAGCAGCCCCGTCAGCCCAATCCCCTGCCGTGACCCCACCAGCTTGATCAGCACATAGCCCAAAAAGCTAATTCCCGAAATCAGCACCACCATCAGCCAAATTTTGTAAGGGTTCAGCACGTCAAACGGTGGCGTGGCGGCAATCGGCTCATTGGGCAGCACCGGCAGCACGATGGCCGTGATGAGGGCAAATTTGAGCGCAGCAACAATGTCTTCTCGCGTCAGCCGTTTAACAAAGGTGTGGAGTTCCAGCTTAAACGACAGCAGTGCCGTCGTGATAACCCCCAGTGCCACCGCCAGTGCCACCTGCCCCCAATACGCCATTGCTCCAGCCAAGATGACAACCACGCCAGCCACTTCGGTGGTCATGCCAATGCTGCCCCCTTTGGATGTGTGGTAATAGGCAATGGCTAACAACAACCCCAGCATGGTGACAATGACGACAAAGGCCCAAACCGAACCCATTTGTTCGGTGGCAAAAGCGGCCGTTGCCCCCGCCAGCCCTAGCAGCGCAAACGTCCGCAGCCCCGCTGCCGTTTTTTCCTCTGGCTTGTTTTCAGCATCATAGGAATATTCCCGCTGCAACCCCACCAGCAGGCCAATAAAAAGAGCCACCCCAAAATGATAAAAAAGCTCGCTGTTCTCACCTATCATCTTCACATCCCTCTACTCGGCATTTGATTATGGCCGATTGTGCATTATGGGCAAACGGGATGCCAGTGGGGCTTCTAAACAAGCTGTGAGCCAACATGTGCGCGAGACTCATCAAATGGCTACGCTCCCGCCCGCAAGGGGGAGCTAATCGCATGTAAATATTGCAAAATTTCTACATAGGAACGGGCAACCGATGTTTCGTAGTACGGGATACGATGCTCGGCACAAAACTGTTTGATAATGGCTTGGGCTTCGCGCAGCTTGTTTTCGGCCATGGTCGGAAACAAATGGTGCTCAATTTGAAAGTTGAGGCCACCATACAAGTAGTCGGTAAGCGGGTGTGACTGGACATTGCGGGCGGTCAAAATCTGCTTGAGCATAAAATCGAGGTTCATATCCTCTTCAACAATCAACATGCCCTTGTGGTTGGGGGCAAAAACGGAGGCTAGGTAGAGGCCAAAGAATGCCTGCTGTACGGCGATGAATAAAACGGCCGTTTGTACAGGCAGTGCTGCAAAAACCAGCCAAAAAAACCAGGCAAAATGCAGCAACATCAAAACCAGTTCCGCCAGCCGATATTTCCAGGGGCGCGTGAGCAAAAACTGAAGGCTGCCAAAGCGCAGACTGAATGATTCAAACATCACCAAAAAAGGGAATAGATATGCCTGATACTTCACCATCCAACGAAACAATCCACGTTTTTCCAGCGCATCTTGCTCGCTAAAGGCAATAAAAGGAAAGTCAATATCCGGGTCGGCATCCTGTTCATTGGGATGGGCATGGTGTTCATTGTGTTTGTTAAGCCACCAGCCAAAGCTCATTCCCAACAGCAGTGGCCCATGTAGCAGACCAAACAAATCGTTGGTCTCCGTTTTGCGGAACGCCTGCCGATGCCCGACATCATGGGCAATAAAGCCAAATTGAACAAACACAAACCCCATAAAAAGGGCATTGAGCAACTGAACCCATACCAAATCGGTGGCAAATAATATGACGATAGATATGCCAAGCATGATAAAGTTGGAGGCAATACGTCGTGACACGTAGCCAGGCTGTTTTTCCAACAGCCCTTTCTTTTTTATCTGCTTTTTTAACGCGCCATAGCTTGCGTGTGGGTTGATATTATCGGGCACTGTCAATGTGGGACTTGCCTGATGGTACACAGGGCTGACTACTTCAGTCATTCTTTTTCTCAACTCCTTAATCTCAGGGTTGTTTCTCCCCAAAATAGATGATAAACGGCCGTTTTCCCACCCCTACACAGCCAGCCCGATCCTATCACGAAGCTGGCATTAAGGCTTGGAAAAACGGCCGTTTTCTCACAAACTCCTACAAACTCACCCCCAAACAACCAAACCTGACCCTGTAGCCAAGACTAGAAAACCGTGACCACAGGTCTGCCGTCAAAACCCCAGCGAACGGCCGATAATTTCCTTCATAATCTCATTTGTCCCCCCGTGAATCGGGTCAATCCGCACGTCGAGGAACAGCTTGGCAATGGGGTATTCCAGCATGTAGCCATAACCACCATGTAGCTGCAGACATTGATCCATCACCCGCTTGGCTAAATCCGTCGTCCACCACTTCACCATCGCCGCTTTCTCCGGCGTAAGCCGCTTGTCGTTTTGCTCCATAATGCAGTGGTCTACAAATACCCGCCCAATTTCCAGCTCGGTTTTCATCTCAGCCAGCTTAAAGCGGCTGTTTTGGAAGGTGCCGATGGGGCGGCCAAAAGCGGTGCGCTCCTGGCAATAGCGAATGGTATGGTCAAGTGCCGCCTCCGCCGCTGTTAAGGCCCCCAGCCCAATGACCAGTCGCTCCTGCGGCAGATTATGCATGAGGTAGAAAAACCCCTTGCCCTCTTCGCCAAGCAGGTTTTCGGCCGGCACTTTAACATCGCGGAAAAAGAGTTCGGCGGTGTCTTGGGCGTGGCGGCCTACTTTGTCCAGATTGCGCCCACGCTCAAACCCCTCCATGCCGCGCTCCACCAGCAGCAGGCTCATCCCCCGCGCCCGCGCTGCCGGGTCGGTTTTGCAGACCACGATCACCAAATCGCTGATGATACCGTTGGAGATGAAGGTTTTTTGCCCGTTGAGGAGGTAGTGGTCATCGCGTTTAACGGCCGTTGTCTGAATCCCCTGCAAATCACTCCCCGCATTTGGCTCGCTCATGGCAATGGCGGTAATGATTTCGCCCGTCGCCATCTTCGGCAAATACTTTTGTTTCTGCGCCTCGCTGCCAAACGCCAGCAGATATGGCACGACTAGCTCGTTATGCACGCCAAAGGCGGGGCCGGTGGCTCCTACCCGCGCCAGTTCCTCGGCAAAAATGACGTTGTAGCGGTAATCCGACTCGCCCAGCCCGCCGTACTCTTCTGGCACGTCCATGCACAAAAAGCCCGCCTCGCCTGCCTTTAGCCACACCTCCCGCGATACAATGCCGTCTTTTTCCCACTGCTCATGGAATGGCACCACTTCCCGCTGTACAAATTGCCGCACCGCATCGCGGAACATGCGGAGTTCGTCTGTCATGTATTGTTCTTGCATGGTTTATCATGCGTGATGCGTGGTGTGTAGTGCGTCATTTTTACGCACCACGCACCACGCACCACGTCTTAAAATTCCTTCGTTCCACCAAGCTCCACCCAAGTGCCTTTGCCCTGGGCAATGGCTTTCTCGTAAATGTGGTGGGCAGCACCAATGTCTTCGATGGCAAGGCCGAGGGATTTAAAAAGGGTGATCTCGTCGCCGGTTTGACGGCCGTTTTTCTCTCCCATCAACAATTCCCCAATCTCCGCCACAATATGGTCATCGTCCACCGCCCCCTCCTGCTTGGGAAACAGGAAGTCGCCCGCCTCGTTGACCGTAGATTCCCGCCGGTCTACAAACAGCCGCGACATGACCACCGTAGCCGTGTCCAGTTCGCGGGTGTGCTTGACGCTGGAGCCAGCGGCGTTGATGTGGACACCGGGAGAGAGCCACTCGCCGTGCAAAATGGGGGTGGGGGCGGCGGTGGTGGTGCAAATGAGGTCGGCTCCGGAAACGGCCGTTTGCACATCCTCCATCATTTCTATCTCAACCCCGTGCATTTTCTTCGCCCAGGCCGCATACTTTGCCACGCCATCCGCATTGCGGCTCCACACCCGCACTCGGTCAATGGGACGCACGGCCAGCATCGCCGCCAAATGGGAGCGTCCCTGTACGCCCGTGCCTAAAATCGCCAAATCGTGGGCATCGTCCCGCGCCAGCAACCGGGTTGCCAGCCCGCTGACGGCGGCGGTGCGGATGGCGGTAATTTCGGATGCGTCCATGATGGTGAGTAAACGGCCGTTAACCTTCTCAAACAGCATCACCGTCCCCTGATGGCTGTCATACGGCGTGCCGTGGTTACCCGGCATCACGCTCACCGTCTTAATTCCCATCATCCCCATCTCGCCCCCCACATACCCCGGCATCATCCCCAGCAGCCCCGACCGATCCGGCAGCCACAGCGGCCAGCGCAGCGGCTGCACCACATCCCCCCCCGCCATCGTGCGAAACACATCCGCCATCGCCTCAACACACTCACCCATCGGCAGCAGTTCCCGCACCTCGTGATGATTAATGATTAAGACTTCCATTTTTCCTCTTTGTCAGTAATCGGTAATCAGTCAGTCATTCACTACTGATTACTGTTTACCGAGTACTGATTACTAAATCCCCGCCCCCCCCGTCACTTCCAGCGTATGCCCCGTGATATAGGCGGCATAGGGCGAAGCCAGCATAATGATGCCCCCCGCCGCTTCTTCCGGCGTGGCCGGCCGACCCAGCGGAATCACCAGCCGCGCCATCGAACGGATGTGGTCGGGAATGCCCAGCGCCACCTCTTCGCCATCTACACTAATCGAAGCCCCTTCGTCCTTGCTTTGCGTCAGCCGCGTGTCAATAAAGCCAAACGCCACCGCGTTGCAGCGAATGCCAAACGCCCCCCACTCCTTCGCCACCGTCTTGGTCAGCCCCACAATCCCCAGCTTGCCCGTGGCATAGTTGGCCTGCCCCACGTTGCCGTGCAGCCCCGACGTAGACGACACATTGACAATACAGCGCGGCTCCATCGGCCCGCCCGCCCGCTTTTCCTCCTTGGCTGGCTCCCGCATATAGGGAGCCAATGCCCGAATCATGCGGAACGGGGCGGTGGCGTGGACATCCAAAATCGCCTGCCACTGCTTGTCGCTCATGTTATGGAGCATTCCGTCCCAGGTGTACCCGGCGTTGTTGACCAAAATATTGATTTTGCCATACGCTTCCACCGTTTTTGCCATCAGCGCATCGGGGAAGGCGGGATCGGTAACGTCACCCGCATACGCCATCGCCTCGCCGCCAGCCGCTTTGATTTCGGCCACCACCGCTTCGGCCGGCTCGGCGTTCAAGTCATTGACCACCACGCTGGCTCCCAGTTCGGCAAACAGCTTGGCCGCCGCCGCGCCAATCCCTCGCCCCGCCCCCGTCACAATCGCTACCTGGTTTTTAAACATCCCAATCGTCCTCCTCGTCATCTTCATAGTCGTCATCATCATCGTCAAAGAATGGATCACCTATTCGGACAACAGCCTGATAGTTGCCTTGCCCTACTGATCGATCCAAAGTTCGTATGATCCGGTCTACGTTGTCATATGGCCCAGCAAAGAAGAATGGCTTGCCATCTGGCCCGCCCACAGGCACTTCTATGTCACAATTTTCTGGCCGCACGTCTGTCCCCATGACCCAGTTGGCTTGCCGGATGTCTTTGTGGGGAGAGAAACCAAGCGTTTGGGCATAGGTGATGGCCTCTTCGATGATTTTTGCGGCTAGGTTTAAATCGGCCGTTCGCATCGCCTGCCCGCTTTCTAACCGGGCAACCAACTCGCGGCGGTACTCCGCTTCCGAGCTAAAAACGGTGCCATAGGCATTTTTAATCCCCAGGCAGCCCAAATCCACTAAATAAACCCCAGCGGCAACATAGCCAATAGGCGAGCGGCGAGCCACGCAAATCTGGTGAACCATTTGTGTATTTTGCCACTCTACGGGGATGAGGCATTCCAGTAGCGGCCATCCTGCCGACTGCTTTGCCAGGCTCTGGTCACTCATTCCCATCAGTGAATTGTCATTCCGCGTTTTAATTGCTTTTTGCCGCTGCTTTCTTTTAGACTGCGCCTTGCGGTGTTTTTTAGAAATAGCCATTTTTACCCTTCCTTTAACTTTGGGTTATTGGCATGGCGTTGGCTGTCGCGCTTGGTCTTTTTGTCCAGGTTGCGCCCCAGTGCCTCCGTCAAATCCACACCCGTTTGATTGGCTAAACATATCAGCACAAACAGCACATCGGCAAATTCGTCGGCCAGGTTGTACTGTTCATCCGACTTCTTAAAGCTTTGGTCGCCATAGAGCCGCGACATGAGCCGCGCTACTTCGCCAACTTCTTCCATGAGAACGGCCGTATTTGTCAGCTCCGAATAATACCGTATCCCCACCGTTGTTATCCATTCGTCCACAATTTCCTGGCACTGCTTTAGCGTCAAATCACCCATGATATACATCCCTCTCGTAAACTTTATGTCACGCAAAGGGAAATCTTCGCGCCTTTGCGTGAAATTTTCTGTTGTTAATCGCCAACCTCTAACGCCAAGGAAGCGAGCATTTGCACTTGCTGGCCTAGCTCCCACAAAACGGCCGTTTTTCCCCCCTCCTGCGCCATTTGAAACTGCGCCAGCGGCAGCGTAGCCCCCTTGCGCCACACATAGTTACCCACCACATCAGCATACCATTGTGATGTTCTGAAAAATGGCTCCATCTCGACGCGGGCAAAAACCCGGATTGCCTCTTCCACCTGCCCCACCGCCGCCAGCCACAGCGAAATGCCCGCCAGAGCCGTCAAGAGGCACATCATCAGCCGATTTTGCACCGATTCAGCCAGAACAGGCACCCAAAGCTGTCTGGCTTGTTCATATTGCCCCAAGTGGAACAAGACAATGCCCCGGTAAATTTGCACAAAGCGCACGGCGGGCAAATTATTGCGGACGGAAAAGAGGCTATAAGCCTGCCGGAGCAACGGTTCGGCCGCTGCATAGTTTCCCTGTCCCATGAGGGCAAACGCCTCAAGCTGGAATGTCCAGGCGCTAACGCGCTCATTATCGGCTCCATAGGCCATTTGTGCCGTTTCGTGCAGGACTGCCTGAACCTGCTCATATTGGCCGAGGTGCAACAGATAAAGGGCGAGGCGATTGCGCCAATACGCTTCAAGCTGTTTTGCCCCAAGGCTGGCAAAAAGCGCAATGCTTTCCCGCACCAGCGACGGGGCTAAAGCGACCTTACCCGACCAAAGATAGACGAGGCTTAATTCGGCCAGCCCTTCGGCCAACGCCCGGCGGTCGTTTAGCTGGCGGCAAATGGCAATCGCTTCTTTGCCGTACTGCTCGGCCAAATCAAATTCGCGGCTGTCGAGTTTAAGCGGAAGTAGGGTCGTGAAGGCAGTGGCAAGTTCGCTGGGGATGGCAAGCTGCTGGCGGATGGCTAAATTTTGGGC
>JAGQGA010000136.1 GCA_020432595.1 Anaerolineales bacterium
ATTACGCCCGACCGCTTGGGCCTGGTCCTTTCCCCGGCATGGTGGTCATCCACCACATGCCTGGCTGGGATGAATGGTACCGTGAAGCAACGCGCAAAATTGCCCATCACGGTTACGCGGCTCTATCGCCTAACCTCTACTACCGCGCCGGGCATGGCACACCGGAAGATGTGGCGGCCAAAGTTCGTGCCGATGGTGGCGTGCCGGATGAACAAGTGGTGGGTGATTTGGCCGGGGCATTGGCCTTTTTGCGGGCGCAACCCTCGAACAATGGCAAAGTGGGCGTGTGGGGAACTTGCTCCGGCGGCCGCCATGCCTATTTGGCCGCCTGCCGCCTGCAATTTGACGCGGTGGTTGACTGCTGGGGTGGGCGCGTTGTGATGGCCGAATCAGACTTAAACGAACGTTTCCCGGTGGCTCCCATTGATTACACCCCTGATCTCTCTTGCCCGCTGCTGGGGATTTTTGGTGAGGAAGACCACAGCCCAACGGTAGAGCAGGTGGCAATTCATGAAGAGGCACTGAAAAAGCACGGCAAAGATTACGAATTCCACATGTACCCCGATGCTGGGCATGGCTTTTTTTACCATAACCGACCCATGTACCGGCAGGCGCAGGCGGTGGACGGATGGGAAAAAATGTTCGCGTTTATGGCAAAGCATTTGGGTTAGCTATCTATTCATGAGAGGAAACCATGTGTACGATGATTATGCACAAAGTGGGGATTGAGGGGTTTGGCAAGGGGACGCAAGGTTGGTTTGGGGTTAACCAGGCCAATGTATCATATGACCATCCGTTTCATGCCCCGCTGGAACATGCGCTAAATATTGATTTTGTTGACGAAGCGCAGGGACCGGGGGCGCGGGTGGCGGTGGAGCTAAGTGCCGAGGCGGCGCGGTCGCTGGTGCAAACGATTTTGGCCGTGTTGGATGAGGCTGAATCGGGTGGGCATTTGGCGGTAAACGGTAATCAGTAACCAGTAATCGGTAATCGGTGACTGATGACTGATTACCGATTACTGATTACTTCTTCTTCATAGACCTCTTACCCCTCACCATCGTCTTTGTGTCCACCTTTATGCACGCGGGGTGGAATTTGTTGGCGCGTTCGCAGCAGCAGCGGGATATTTTTTTGTCGGTGCTGCTGGTGGTGGCGGTGGTGGCGGTGGGGCCGGCGTTGTGGGCAGAATGGGGGGCGGTGCCGGTGTTAACGGCCGTTTATCCCCTCCTCCTCCTCACCGCCGGCTTTGAATCCCTCTACTACTTTGGCCTGCTGCGCGGCTACCAAAGCGGCGATTTTACCGTCGTTTACCCGGTTGCCCGGTCGCTGCCGGTGCTGATGCTGGCGTTAGTGGATTTTGGGCGCGGCCAGCCGCCGTCACCGTGGGGATGGCTGGGCATGGTGCTGATTTCGCTGGGCTGCTTGCTCATTCCGCTGCACCATTGGCAAGATTTTTCTTGGGGGCATTATTGGCAGCCCATGATGGGGTGGGCATTGCTGGCGGCATGGGGAACGGTGGGCTACACGCTAGTGGATAAGGCAGCGGCGGCACAGTTGGCACCGGGCTGGCAAACGGCCGTTCGCTATGTGTCGCTAATGTATCCATTAACGGCCGTTGGCTACTGGCTCACTCTCAAACTGCTCAAACGCCCCATCCACGCCCTCCCCAGCCGTCGCAGTTGGCCCATCGTCCTGCTGGCCGCAGCCTGCATGTTCGGTGCCTACGCCCTCATCCTGTGGGTCTACCAACTCACAGAAAAAGTTAGCTACATCGTCGCTCTGCGGCAGTTTAGCATTGTCCTGGGTGTCATCATCGGTGCCGTTATTTTCCGCGAACCCGCCCCCCGCTGGCGCATTGCCATGTCCCTCCTCATCGTCACTGGCATCACCCTCATTGCCGTTTGGGGGTAGGGGCGTATTGCATACGCCCTCTATTTGCCATCAACGTCTTGAATTCCTGACAACCCTTTCTTGCTTCTTTTCTGTTCCCTTTGCGCCCTCTGCGGTTCAAAAAAATCAATCGGCTGGCTCAATCGTAAACCGAAAGGGGAACCCTTCCAGCCGCGCCGCCGCCGTTGCTTTGCGAACCCGAAACTCCGCTTCGGGTTTCGGCAGCGTGTCCACCACTGACAGTCCTTCATTATGCACCTGCCACATGATGGCTTCGGCAAAAATCAGCGGCTTTTTGAAGATTTGCACCATGATCCGCACCACAAACTCCATTGTGGTAAACGGGTCATCGTGGGCAATGACCTTCCAAAGGTCGTCTTGCCCAACATCTTCGGCTGTAATCAGCTCTTCAAGGGTGTCGGTTTCGCCAAAAATAGTGGCTTGAGGGGACATTGTGGGATATGGCCTACTCCCACACGCGAGCATCCACAATGCCAGGAGCGTTTTCGGGAAGGCTGGCGGCAAATTCAACGCTGTCTACACGCAAACGACAAACGGCCGTTACTGCCTTTTTCAACCCCTCGGCCAACGCCTCGCTGCCGGTGCCATCGGCAACAACGGCCGTTAACGTCAGCACATCATTCAAATCCGGCCGCGTCACCACCGCCTGAACCCCCTGCACACCCGGCACCTGGCTGGCAGCAAAACGAAGCTGATTGGGATGCACAAACATACCACGCACCTTCACCGCCTCACCCGAACGCCCCACCAAAATCATTGAGCGCTCTTCCTGTCGGCTTTGCCCCGGATTCGGGTCAACATTGACCGCCATATCCCCCGTACCAAAGCGAATCATGGGGTAAACACGGCTAAAATTGGTCACAACCACCTCACCCGGCGACCCTGCCGCTACGGGTTCACCCGTTTCCGGGTCAAGCAGTTGGATGATTGGTTCCGGCAAAAGCTGCATCGCCATCGGCACGCCATCACCACGATCCACCGCCAAAATGCCAAATTCGGCCGTTCCATAGGCGTTGGCAATGGCAATGCCATACGTTTCCGTAAATGTTTGTCGCAGGCTGGGCGGCAGCGGCTCGGCCGACACCATCGCCTTTTTGAGCTTAAAGTCGGTGGTAAAATTCAGCCCTTGCTCCTCGGCCTTGCGAATCAGGCTCATCAAAAAGCTGGGGGTGCCTACATAGCCGGTGCAGCCTAGTTCGCGCATCATTTGCAACTGCAAATCGCTGTTGCCAATGCCGCCGGGAATAACGGTGCAGCCCAGGCGAGCCAAGGCGTTGTCAAACAAAAAGCCGGCTGGAGTCAGATGATAGGATAGACTGACCAACACCACATCCCCCGGCACAAAGCCGCATGAGAGCAGCATTTGCTTGCTTATTTCCCACACGTCATCGTCGGCCGGCGGGGCAGGTTCATACAGGGGGCCAGGGGAGAAAAAAATATGGCTCACCTGGCTCGGGTCAACCCCTAAAAAACCGCCAAAAGGGGGATTGGCTTGCTGTAGCTGCACCATTTCGTCTTTGCGTAAAATGGGCAGCTTGACGAGGTCGTCTATGGTTTGAATATCATCAGGGGTAACGCCAGCAGCATCAAAGCGGGCTTTAACGGCCGTTGCGTTGGCATACGCATAAGCCACTGTCTCTCTCAATTTCCGGTCTAAATCACTCATTATCACTGTCCTATCCAATCCACCGCTTGCGCCGCTTGTAATGCTTAACATCCCGATAGCTCTTGCGCTCACCCACCGAGGTCAACCCCAAATAAAACTCTTTAATATCGGCATTTTGCGAAAGCTGCGCCGATGAACCGTCCAGCACAATACGCCCCGATTCCATTACGTAGGCATAGCCAGCCGTTTTCAAAGCAATATTGGCATTTTGCTCCACCAGTAAAATCGAAACGCCGGACTCTTCGTTAATTTGCTTGATGATGCCAAAAATATCTTGCACCAGCATCGGAGCCAGCCCCAGCGATGGCTCATCCAGCAGCATCAGCTTGGGTTTTGCCATCAGCGCCCGGCCAATCACAATCATTTGCTGCTCCCCGCCGGACAAATAACCACTGGTACGAGTGCGGAAGTCACGCAAGCGGGGGAAGAAATGGTAAACCCGCTCAATGTCCTGCACAATTTCTTTGGAGGAGGCAGAACGGAAAAGTGCCCCGGTGCGTAAATTTTCTTCGACGGTGAGGTGCTGAAATAACGGCCGTCCTTCAATGACCTGCACAATCCCCAACCGCACAATCTCATCTGGGGTAAGGTTATCAATGCGCTGCCCATCAAACTCAATAGAGCCACGTGTTACCTCACCTTCTTGGGTACGAAGCAGACCAGAAATCGCCTTGAGTGTAGTTGATTTGCCTGCGCCGTTTGCACCCAGCAGCGACACCATTTGCCCGTCTGGCACCTCTAGCGAGACACCACGTAGCACTAAAATAACGTCACTATAAACGACCTCAATGTTGTTGACTTTGAGCATAATGGGTTATTTGGTTATTGGTTATTGAGCCTATCACCCAATAACCAATAACCAACACAATTCCATAAGGTCAGCAACCAAAACTGATTACTGGTTACTGATTACTCTTCTGGGGGACGGGTATCGGGCAGTTCAAAGAAGTCGGTGATCGGAACGTCAATGACGGTGCCATCGTCCTGAAGCTGCCATTGGCGAATTTGTGCCGTGCGCGGGGCGCGATATTGGTCGGAGAAAACGAAATCAAACAAGCCGCGTGCGCTGACCGTACCCATGTCTTCTGCCGCCATCATGAATGTTTCGCCACTGAGGTTTTCATACCCACCAAAGTCGTTAATAGCATGAACCATCACGTCACGAATGGCGAAGAAGGTAGCATAGGTCAGCAAGTAGGTATTGCTCTTTTCTTGGGGCGGGTATCCACCAGCCTCAAAAGCGGCCGTTGCTTCCTGAATGATTTCTAGATCGGTGTCTTGCCAGGTTGCGTGCGGCACAACGCCGTAGAAACCATCTGCCAGGCCAACATTGTCGCCTAAGAAGGTCAATACATCGCCGTTAAACGCCCAGCTAACGCCACCAACGATAACCTGATCCCATACACCCAACTGTCGCACGGTACCAATGACCTGCGCCACGCTGAAGGAGAGATTCTGGTTGTAAACAACGTTAGCACCATTCACCAACATGTTCTGGATTTGACCAGACACGTCAGCTTCTGGGGAAACTTCTTGTTCTTCCAAAGGCAGCACGGTTACACCAACAGATTCGGCATAAGCAATCGCTTCTTCCGTGGTTGCGCCAGCACCAAAGGCATTTGCCCAGCCAATTACACCAACCACAGGCGTGTCGCCAGCCCCTTCGGGTTTGACATCAGCCCAGTTCTCGGACAACCATTGTACAAAGCCAGCGAATTGATCAGAGTAGATAGCAACGTCACCCACGGTGTAGCCATTGCGCGGCACATAAATGGCAGGGCCATTGACACCAGCGGCAAAGTTGACGATCTTGTCTTCGTTGACGCGGTCTTTCAGAGCCACCGTAGCACCACTACCATAGGTAAAGAGAACGATTGGTTTGGGGTCGGCTGCACGGAATTTTTCGTAGGCAGCTACTTCCAATTCAACGTTGTAGTTGGTTTCTTCAAAGACAACTTCAAAGTTGGCACCGCATACACCACCAGAACCATTAATAGCGTTAAGAGCATCTTCGGTAGCAAAAGCGAATGCTTCACCCAAAATACCGGCGATGGGGCCTTCACGGCCGGCTTGCTGGTAGAGGACGATGGTTTCACCAGTGAGGTCTTCGGAACAACCATCCATCATCATTTCTTCGGCGGGTGCTTCTTCGGGAACGGCCGTTGGTTCCATTTCCTCTTCAGCCATCGCTTCTTCTTCAGCTGGGGCAGCTTCTTCAGCCGGAGCAGCCTCTTCCTCAGCCATCGCTTCTTCTTCAGCTGGGGCAGCTTCTTCAGCCGGAGCAGCTTCTTCCTCGGCTGGAGCTGATTCTTCTTGTGCAGGTGCTTCAGCCGCTGGTGCCTCTGCTTCTGGCGCACTGGCCGTACCGCCACAGGCCACCAGAACCATTGCCAAAAGCAAAGCCAAAACCACAAAAATCAACTTGCTTCTCTTCATGTTAAATTCTCCTCGTAAACATAAAATTTGATAAGCAACGACATGCCAAATAAGCAGTTCAAAAAATCTACATCACCCCCTTACACGTAAAATATTCTTATGGCAATTATCATCATCTATCGTGCAAACGGCCGTAAACGCCACGCCGCCTTTATCAACGTCCAGCGATGCGCCATCCCACGCGGTTCAAAAATCAAAAATAACACCAGCACCATCCCAAAAAATATCGGCCGGAATGACGACTGTAGTGCCGCCGCATTCGACGGAAAAATCTCTGCCAAGCGAGGTCCAAACCACAGCGCAAAATCAGACACCAAAATCACAAAAATCCCGCCCAAATAAGGCCCCAGGTTTGTCCCCAACCCACCAATCACCAACATCCCTAAAAACAGTACCGACTCCACCAAATTATAGCCAAGCTCCGTGCCCACAGCCCGCTGCGAATGCGCCCGCAAAGCCCCGGCAACCCCTGCAAAAACAGCCGCAATAAAAAAGGCTCGCAGCTTATAACTAAATAAATTCACCCCCAACAGCTCCGCCGCCAAATCATTATCCCGAATCGCCACAAACGCCCGCCCCAGCCGCGTCCGGCTAATATTATTGGCTAGAACAGTCATGATCAACATCACCGTTACCGACAGATAAACAAACTGCGACTGCTCCCCTAATGAAACTCCAAAAATCGTTGCCGTGGGAACATCAATAAACCCCTTCGTCCCCCCCAAATAATCTGCCAAGAACGGCTGGCGCGTCAACCATGGAATAATAAACTGCGCCGCCAGCGTCGCCATCGCCAAATAAAACCCCTTCACCCGCAGCGATGGCAACCCAAAAAGTAGCCCCACCCCACCCGTTGCCAGAGCCGCAAACGGAATCGCCAGCCAAATTGGCAGACCCCAATAAGTAGAAACCAGTGCCGAAGCATAGCCACCAACCAGCATAAATCCCGCCTGCCCCAGCGAAATCTGCCCGGTAAAACCAGTCAAAAAGTTCAGCCCCTGCAGCGCAATCACCGTATAAGCAATCCGATTCAGGGTAAAAGTAATATAGGCACTATTCAAAAACGGGGTCAAATACAACACCCCAATCGCCAACACCGTCACCAAGAGGTGCCACGGCTTACGCAAAATGGACATATCCTGCTGATAGCTTCGATCAAAATCACCTGCGGGACGTAAGACAGCCATAGAAATTCTCCACCTTCAGCAAAAAATCAAATCCGCTCAATCCGCCGCTGACCAAACAAACCTTCCGGACGCAGCACCAAAATAATCAACAACAAAATGTAGGGAGCAATATCAGAGGCATTCCGCACCTCAACAACTGTTGACGCCCTAACAATCTCCTGCGCCAACCCCACCAAAAGACCACCCACAATAGCCCCAGGAAACGACTCCAGCCCCCCCAACAAAATGGCCGGAAATGCTACCAGCGCAACAGTTGATAAGCTAACGCTCACCCCACTCAACGTTGCCAGCAAAACCCCACCCAACGTTGCCACAATCCCAGCAATGGCCCAAGACCAACCAAAAACCCGCGACACCTTGATCCCCATGCTCTGAGCCAACTCATGGTTTTCCGATGTCGCCCGCATTGCCAAGCCCGTTTTTGTGTATTGAAAAAACAAAATAAACAAAACGGCCGCAATAATCGCCACCACAAAGGTCGCTAAGCGAGCGTGTCCAATTTGGAGACGGTCTAAAAACACGATGCTAGCTCCATTTACAGGTGGCACGGGAATATTAAAGGCATCACTGGGTGAAAAAGGAGCTGGAAAATTCCCTTTGGGCTGTACGCCATAAGCAACTGTTGTTACCCCTTCCATCACTTGGGACAGCCCTAAAGTCATCAAAATAATCGCCAACAGAGGCTGACCGGTCATTGGGCGCAATGCCAGCCGCTCAATTAGAAAGCCAATACCAATGGCAACAATTGAAGCTGCAATAACGGCCGCCCAGAGCGGAAGGTTAAACAACTCCTCGCCCGTTCCCTCCCCCCCAGCAAACATCCAGGTCAGAAAAGCACCTAGCATCACCATATGGCCGGCCGCAAAATTAAACACCTCCGACGACTTAAAAATCAAGACGATCCCCAGCGCAATCAACGCCAGCGTTCCCCCATTCAGTAACCCATTAATTACCTGTTGCGGCACCAACACCCAGTTCATCAGCTTTTCTTCTCCTCTGCTTCAACCGCTTATCAGCACCCAGTTAAACGGCCATAACCCGAATCTGCGTTTCGACAAACCCTTCACTGCCATCCTGGTATTTAACAGGCGCACGCACATTAATCGCCTTTCGATTTGAATAAAGAGCCTCCACAATTTCCCCATACCGCTCTGCCACAACATTTCGCCGCAGCTTCCGACTGCGCGTCATCTCAGCATCATCTGCATCAAACTCCTTGTGCAGATGGACAAAATGCTTAATTCGCGCCCCTTCCGGCAAGGTTTTGTTTACCTCATTCACCGCTTGCTGAACCAGTTGGTAAACCTCCGGCTTTTGCGACAAATCCACAAAAGTTGTGTAGCCAATCCCATTTTGCTCCGCCCAATGCCCCACATTGGCAAAATCAATAATAATCATGGCCGTCACAAAGTCGCGGTCTTCACTCCCCACAGCCATCACATCCTTGATGTATGGACTAAACTTTAATCGCCCCTCAATAAACTGTGGTGAAAAAACTTCACCATTTGCCAGCCGAATCATGTTCTTCACACGATCTTGGAAAATAATGTGGCCGTCTTCGTCAATATAACCCGCATCACCTGTTTTGAACCACCGACGGCCGTTTTCCATCACAATGTCCTTCGCCGTCGCCTCCGGGTTCTTATAATACTCCTTCATTACCGTTGGCCCGCAAATCTGTAGCTCACCATCATCAGAAGTACGCACCTCCACCTCAGGAAACGGCACCCCCACACTCGCAAACTTAATATTCCCCGTCCGGTGCCCAGCAATCCCCCCCGTCACCTCCGTCGAACCATAAATCTGCTTCACGTTGATTCCCAACGCATGGAGATAGCGCAAATGATCCGGGCTTAACACCGCCCCTGCTGTATAAGCCACCCGCACCTTATTTAGCCCCAACATCCCCCGCAGCGGCTCAAACACCAGCACATCGCCCAGCTTCCCTGCCAATTGCAGCCCCAGCCCCAGCGATTCTCCCATCAAATGCTTGTCAGCTATTTTATAGCCAATGGGCAAGAAGAGATCATACAGCTTCCGGTTGAACCAGCTAGAATCCTTAATCCGCACCTGAATCGTGCCTACCAAATTGTCCCACAACCCCGCGCTATAAAAGAGACTTTCTGGGGCAATCTCCCGAATATTTTCCCGCACGGTTTCCGGCTCTTCGGGGAAATTCATAATCATTCCCGTAAAAACATGCGGCACAATGCCAAAAGCAGGCTCCACAATCCACCCCATTGGCATAAAACTCACGTGGTTATCCGTCTCATAGCGGGGGTCAATCGCCAAGCTAATCCGCGCCGAACTAATCAGGTTATTCTGCGTTAAAATAACCCCCTTCGGCAAACCCGTTGTTCCAGATGTATAGCAAATCGTAGCCGTATCTTCCGCCGAGCCTAAGGCAACCTCCGTTTCAAACCGATCCGGCTCCTTTTTATCCAGCTCACGCCCCAATGCCTGCACATCCTCAAACGAAATTAGCCAATCATCGTCATAATCCCACAGCCCCCGCGCTTCCCAATAAATCACCTTTTTAATTTTGGGAAACTTTTCCCGGTTCTCCAGAAACTTATCACACTGTTCCTGGTCTTTTGCCATAACAAAGGTAGCATCACTGTGGTTAACAATATGCTCCATCTCCGCCGGAATAGCATCGGTATACATCCCCACAGTGGCCGCTCCCACCGCCTGTAGCCCAATATAGCCCCACACATATTGCCGGTCATTGTCGCCAATGGTTGCCACGTGGTCGCCACGCTGCAACCCTAGGGCAATCATACCCAAAGCAAACTGTTTCACCTGTTCATAAGACTCATTCCAGGTAAATTCACGCCAAATGCCAAATTCTTTTTGGCGCATGGCAATTCGACTATCAGCATATTGTTTAGCTTTTGCAACAAAATATTGAGGTAATGTTTGCGATTCACTCATGATATGCCTCACTCTTGTCCAAGATAAGCGTGAATAACTTTCTCATTGCTCTTAATGTCGTCCGGTGTACCGTCCCCAATCTTGACACCAAAATCAAGTACCACCACCCGGTCAGAAATATCCATCACCAAACCCATGTCATGCTCGATCAACACAATGGT
>JAGQGA010000137.1 GCA_020432595.1 Anaerolineales bacterium
AACAACGGCCGTTTCCACCACCCCCACCGCCTCGCCCTCACCGCCACCAGCAAAACCGACCTCCACACCCAGCTAACCAGCTACTTGGCAAACCCTCAAACCAATCGCCAATCGCCAATCGCCAATCCCCCCAAAATCGCCTTCCTCTTCACCGGCCAAGGTTCCCAATACCCCAACATGGCCCGCGACCTCTACAACACCCAGCCCATCTTCCGCGCCACCTTGGATGAATGTGACCGGATTTTACGGCCGTTTTTGCCCACCCCGCTGCTGAAAGTCATTTTTGCTGAGGAAGAAGCTGCAAGCAACAAGTTACAAGTGGCAAGTAAAGAACTTGCTACTTGCCACTTGTTACATGAAACCTGCTATACCCAACCCGCCCTCTTCGCCATCGAATACGCCCTAGCGCGGCTGTGGCAAAGCTGGGGCATCCAACCCGCCGCTCTGCTCGGTCACAGCGTCGGCGAATACGTCGCCGCCTGCCTGGCCGGGGTGTTTAGCCTCGAAGACGGGCTGCGGCTCATCGCCACGCGGGGCAGACTGATGCAAGCGCTGCCCTCCGGCGGGGTGATGACGGCCGTTTTTGCCCCCGAAGCTACCGTTACCCCCCTCGTCGCCCCCTTTGCCGACGAAGCCAGCATTGCCACAATCAACGGCGCGGAAAATATTGTCATTAGCGGCACGGAAACGGCCGTTTCCGCCGTCACCGCCCAACTTGAAGCCCAAGGCATCCGCACCCAGCCGCTCACCGTCTCCCACGCCTTCCACTCGCCGCTGATGGAGCCAATGCTGGCCGAATTTACGGCCGTTGCCAGCCAAATCAGCTATCAACCGCCTACCATTCCGCTCGTCAGCAACCTGACGGGTCGCCTCCACAAAGCCGCACCCGATGCCGCCTACTGGCGCGATCATCTGCGCCACGCCGTCCGCTTCAGCGACGGCCTCGCCACCCTCGCCGCGCAAGACATCACCGCCACCCTCGAAATCGGCCCCAAAACCACCCTCACCAGCCTCGCCCGCCGCGCTCATTCGGAAATGGGACGCGGACAAACGCGGACGAACACGGATGGATATGGTTTGATGGCGGCACCTTTGTTTCTAGCTTCTTTGTCATCAAGCCAAAACGACTGGCAATCGCTGCTGAACAGTTTGGGGCAGCTTTATGAGGCGGGGGCAGAGGTAGATTGGGCGGCGTTTGATGGCGACTACCGGCGGCGCAGGGTCGCCCTGCCCACCTACGCCTTTGACCGGCAGCGGTATTGGCTGGATGTAACGCCAGCCACGCAAACAACAACGGCCGTTTCCCCCACCAATCACCTGCAAAAACTGCCAACGGCCGTCCCCATCTACCAGATGCAAACAAAATGGGACGCAGATTTACCTGATTTAACTGATTTAAAAGATCAGGTAAATCAGGATCGTCAGTTAAATCAGCGTCCTATTTCCTCCTTCCTCCACCAGGTCGCTGCCGCGCAGTTTGGGATAGGCAACCATTCCGTGACGACAGACGACAGACCACAGACCACCAACCACCATGCTCCGTCGTCCGTCGTCCGTCGTCCGTCGTCCTCCTGGGTAACGCTACAAGCAGTGCTAACCCCCAACGAGACAGGCGCGGCATACCAACTTTTTGCCCAGATAAGCGGCAGCGAAGAGTGGCTGCTATTAGAAAGCGGGCAGTTAGAGCGGGGTGAAGTTGTGGTAGAACAATCGCCAACCGATCTCACCCGCGCCGATTTGCTGGCGGCCGACGACCCACAAAGCGCCGTTAGCCGCTTCCTCCACGCCACCACCGCCGCCATTCTTGGCCTCGATCCCGCCCGTCTCAACCCCGACCAGCCGTTGGACACGGTGGGCATGGATTCGCTGATGGCGATTGAACTGCGGAACCGGGTCGAACAACAGCTTGCCATCACCCTGTCGCTGGTCAGCTTCCTCACCGGCCCCAGCGTCAACGGGCTGGCCGCGCAGTTGGTGGCGCATTTGCGCGAGGGAGGGAGAGAAACGGCCGTTTCCCCCATCCCCACCCAACCAAACCGCAGCGGCGAACAGCCGCTCACCCAGTCGCAGCAGGCGATGTGGTTTTTGCACCAACTGCTGCCCAAGGGCGTTGCCTTCAACGTCTTTGGGGCCGTCACCGTGCGCGGCTCGTTCGACGGCGAAGCGTTACGCACCGCGCTGGGGCAGTTGGCCGCCCGCCACCCCGCCCTCCGCACCACCTTCCGCTTCAACCGTGAGATGGAACCCATCCAAATCGTCCGCGAGACGATCAACCTCCCCTTTTACCCGCTCGACGGCAGCGATTGGGACGGCAGCAAGGTGCAGGAATATTTACAGGCGGAGGCAAATCGGCCGTTTGACCTAGAAAAAGGGCCGCTGTTCCGCTTTATCGCCCTGCGCCGCGCCGCCGACGAACAAATTTTGCTCCTCTCAGTCAACCACCTCATCACCGATTTCTGGTCAATGTCGCTGCTGGTGGCCGAACTGACCCAGCTTTATGCGGTCGCACGCGGCGATGAAACGGTGCCGCTGCCCGACCTCAGCCACCATTTTGTGGATTATGTCCATTGGCAAAACCAAATGCTGGCTGGCGACGAAGGGGCGCGGCTCAAGGCGTACTGGCTGGACAAACTGAGCGGCGAACTGCCCCGGCTCGATTTGCCCAGCGACCGCCCCCGCCGCGCCCAGCCCGACTACGGCGGCCAAACCATCACCCACCGCTTTGACCCGACCCTGCTGCCCGCCCTCAAAAAGGTGGCGCAAGCGCACGGGGTCACGCTCTACACGGCACTGCTGGCCGGGTTCCAGGCGTTGCTCCATCGGTATTCGGGGCAGGATAAGATTTTGGTTGGCTCGGTGCTGGCCGGCCGTGATCGGCCAGAGCTTGCCAATTTGGTGGGCTACTTTGTCAACCCCGTGGCGATGGCGGCGCAATTTGCCGCCGCTGACTCTGGTCAGCACACCAACTTTGCCGATCTGCTGGGGCAGGTGCGCCAGACGGTGCTGGGGGCGTTTGAACATCAGGCGTACCCCCTGCCCAAACTCGCCGCCGACCTTAGCCAAACGGGACAAATTCGGCTTGACCCCGGCCGGCCGCCCCTGTTTGACGTGATGTTTATCATGCAGCAGGCGCAGGTGATGGCCGATGCCGGGCTGAGTGCGCTGGCGCTGGGGCTGCCGGGGGCGCAGCTTGCCCTGGGCGACGCCACGCTGGAAATCCACCACCTGGGCGGCTTGCCAGCCCAGTTTGATTTGACGCTGATGATGGCCGAAACAGGCGATGGGCTGGCGGCTTCGCTCCACTACGCCACCGCCCTGTTTGACGAGCCAACGATGCGGCGGCTGCTGACCCATTTGGAGATGCTGCTGGCAGCGGCGGTGGCGGAACCACAACGGCCGTTAATCCACCTCCCCCTGCTCACCCCCGCCGAAGAAACGGTGCTGGCGCGGCTCAACCAAACGGCGATGGATTACCCCCGCGAGCAAACGATTCACGGGCTGGTTCAGGCACAGGCGGCCAAAACGCCGGAAAAAACGGCCGTTATTTTCGACAACCAAACCCTCACCTACGCCGAACTTGATCAGCGCAGCAGCCAGCTTGCCCACTACCTGCAAGCACAAGGGGTCACAACCGGCTCACTCATCGCCCTCTGCGTCGAACGGTCAGCGGAGATGATTGTTGGGCTGCTGGGCATCCTCAAAGCCGGCGGCAGCTACATCCCCCTCGACCCCGCCTTCCCCCCCCAACGCCTCGCCCTCATGCTCGACGATGCCCAGCCGGTATTGGTGCTAACAGAAACGGCCGTTTCCGCAACCCTCCAAACAACCATCCCACTACACCCAATAGACACAATACACCAAGACACCAATAACCAATCCCCAATCTCCAATCTCCCCCACACCGCACACCCCACACCCCACACCCCGGCCTACATCATCTACACCTCCGGCTCCACCGGCCGCCCCAAGGGGGTTGCCGTCACCCACCGCAACGTCGTCAACTTTTTGACAAGCATGGCGCAGCAGCCGGGGCTAACGGCCGAGGATGTGCTGGTGGCCGTCACCACCCTCTCCTTCGACATCGCCGGGCTGGAGCTATTCCTGCCGCTGACGGTGGGAGGAACAGTGGTGGTGGCAAGCCGAGAAACGGCCGTTGATGCCACCCAGCTTGCCCACCTGCTGCAGACCAGCCAAGCCACCGTCATGCAGGCCACCCCTGCTACCTGGCAACTGCTGCTAGAAGCGGGCTGGGAAGGGCAAGACACCCTCAAAATCCTCTGCGGCGGCGAAGCGTTGCCGCGCCAGTTAGCCGACAAGCTGCTGGTGCGCTGCGCCGAACTGTGGAATATGTACGGCCCCACCGAAACGACCATCTGGTCTACCTGCCGCCAAATCTTTGCCGACGACCAGCCGATCACGATTGGCAAACCGATTGGCAACACCCAGATGTATGTACTGGACGGCCAGATGCAGCCAGTGCCGCTGGGCGCGGTGGGCGACCTCTACATTGGTGGCGACGGGGTGGCAGTGAGCTACCTCAACCGGCCGGAGCTAACGGCGGAACGGTTTGTGGCCGACCCACAGCGCGGGCGGCTGTACAAAACGGGCGACCTGGCGCGGATTTTACCCAGTGGCGACATCATCTTTCTGGGGCGCAACGACTTCCAGGTGAAGATCCGGGGCTACCGGATTGAGTTGGGGGACATTGAGGCGGCGTTGGAGCAGGAAACGGCCGTTTCTCAAGCCATCGTCGTTGCCCGCGAAGACAAACCCCAACCTAAGCGGCTAGTGGCCTATTACACCCTGGCCGACGGTCATGCAGAACCAACCGCCAGCGATTTGCGGCAGGCACTGCAAACCACCCTGCCCGACTACATGCTCCCGGCGCAGTTTGTGCGGCTGGCGCAGTGGCCGCTGACCCCCAACGGCAAAATTGACCGCAAGGCATTGCCCGCCCCCGCCTTTAGCCGCGAAGCACTGGGCAGCTATGTGCCGCCGCGTGACGAAATCGAAGCGGAACTAGCCGCACTGTGCGCCGCCGTGCTGGGCGTAAAGCAGATCGGCATCCACGACAGCTTTTTTGACCTCGGCGGCAATTCGCTGCTGGCAACCCAGCTTATCTTTCAGGTTCGCAACCGTTACCAGGTGCAAATCCCGCTGCGGCTCGTTTTTGGGCAGCCGACGGTGGCGGGGTTGGCAAAAATTGTGCGGCGCGGCGGAGCCGACGTGCTGGCGATTGATGCCGAAGAGGTGAAGGAGATGCTGGCCGATGCTCGGCTTGACCCAACTATCCACGTCAACGGGCAGCCCAAGCCAGCCCCCACCCAGCCGCGCCACGTTTTGCTCACGGGGGCTACCGGCTTCCTCGGTGCCTACCTGCTCCACGACCTGCTGGCGCTGACCGATGCCACCGTCCACTGCCTGATTCGCGCCAAAAGCGAAGAGGATGCGCTGGCGCGGCTGGCGAAGAATATGGCGTTTTACCAGCAGTGGAACCAAGCCCACGCCGACCGCATCAAGATCGTGCTGGGTAATCTGGCACTGCCGCAGATGGGGCTAACGGAGGCACAGTTTGGGCAGTTGGCGGAGCAGATGGATGTCATTTACCACAACGGGGCAATGGTCAACATGGTCTACTCCTATGGCGCACACAAGGAAGCGAACGTGGGCGGCACGGAGGCGATTTTGACGCTGGCGAGCCAAACGCGGCTCAAGCCCGTCCATTTTGTCTCGACGCTGGCGATCTTTAACCGCGCCGAGGCCAATGGAGAACCGTTCCACGAGGGGCAGCGGTCAACAGATTTGCCGGTGCCGATGGGGGGGTACGCGCAGAGTAAGTGGGTGGCGGAGAGGTTGGTGCAAACGGCCGTTGATCGCGGCATTCCCGTCGCCATCTATCGCCCCGGCGTGATTTCTGGCGACAGCCGCACCGGCTTTGCCAACTCCGACGACATGGTTTCAACGCTGGCGCAGGCGTGCCTGTCGCTGGGCATCGTCCCCAACTTGGATGTGATGGTCAACATTACCCCCGTTGATTTTGTCAGCCAAGCCCTTGTCCGCCTATCACTTAAACCAGAATCGCTTGGCAAAATCTTCCATTTAGCCAATTGGAACCCAATGCCGTATCAGGAACTGCTGGCGTGGATGGAAACCTTGGGATATGGGCTAGAGCGCATTTCATTTGAGGCATGGCGGGATCGGTTGGTCTCGTTGGCTCCAACGCTGGAAGAAATGGCTGGCTGGGTTCCCGCGCTGCCGCTGATCGAGGAAGCAACAGCTGAACAGGTCTTTATGCCCCTTTTTGACTATGGCAACACCATCAACGGGCTGGCCGATTCGTCGTTAACTTGCCCCCCCGTGGGGTCGAAACTGTTAAGTACCTACATGCTTTATTATGGGCAGCAGGTGAATGGGGTGGGAGATTAGAGATTGGAGATTCACCTAATCTCCAATCTCCCAATCCCCTGTTCTCTTCGCGCTCTTTTGCTACACTTATCCCATAAGATGCGAATATGAACACAGTAAACAACCGATGATGGCTAACCGACCATTCTTTCTCTTTTGTCCGCGTTTATTTGTGTTCGTCTGCGTCCCATTTTGATTAGGAGAAGCAAAGCAGATGTCCCAACGGGAAACATACACGGTCCAAATTGCTGGCCTGACCCGGCACCTCCCCCTGTTTGAAGTCGCCCCAGGGGTGCGAATTGCCATTTTCAACATGCTGGGCGACACCAATGTGGTGAAAGCGTCCGCAGCGGCGCTGGCCGACAAGCTGCATGGCACAACCGCCGACGTACTTGTAACCGCCGAAGCTAAAAGCATCCCGCTGATCTACGAAATGAGTGCCCTGATGGGGCTACCCTATGTAGTTTTACGCAAGGCGTACAAAGGCTACATGGGGGAAACCCTGAGTGCGGAGACGGTTTCGATTACCACAGGCAAGCCGCAAACGCTCTACCTAGACGAAAAAGACCGTACCCTGATTGCCGACAAGCGGGTGATTATCGTGGATGATGTGATTAGTACGGGCAGCACGTTGCAGGGGATGGAGTCGGTGGTGGAGCGGGCAAACGGCCGTTTAATCCAAATCGCCGCCGTCTTCACCGAAGGGGAAGCTGACTGGAGCCATGTCGTGGCTTTAGGCAACCTCCCCGTTTTCACCAATTAATCCCACAATCTTGCAGGAAACCCTGGTGCTTCCTGCAAGACTAAATCCCACCATGAAATACAATTTTGATGAAGTCATTGACCGACGCGGCACCCATTCCGTCAAATGGGAAGCTGGCGAACTGCTAAAGGATTTTGGTCTAACCGACCGCTTTGACGAAGATACCATCTCGCTCTTTGTCGCCGATATGGATTTTCCTGTTCCCGAACCAGTTCTGGCTGCTCTCCATGCTCGCGTGGATCGCAAAATGTTTGGCTACAGCACCTACGACACCTCCCCCGACTATATTCAGGCCATTCAGGGCTGGTTTCGGCGACGGCACGATTGGAACATTGATGCCGAAGCTATTGTCTACAGCCCCGGCACGGTGGAGGCGATCAACGTCCTCATCCGCACCTTTTCCCAACCGGGGGATGGCATCATCATCCAACGGCCGGTTTATGCCCCCTTCACCTCCGCCATCGAAGGCAACAATCGGCAGGTGGTCAACAACGCCCTCATCAACAACGACGGCTACTACACCATTGATTTTGCCGATCTGGAAGCAAAAGCCCAAGACCCCAACACGACGATGTTTATCCTGTGCAGCCCCCACAACCCGGTGGGGCGCGTCTGGACACCCGAAGAACTCATCAAAATGGCCGAGATTTGCCTGGCAAACGACGTGGTGCTGGTGGCCGATGAAATCCACGGCGACCTCATTCGGCGCGGCCAAACCCATTACCCGCTTTGCACGCTGGTAGACGATGACCGGCTGATTGCCTGCACCGCCATCAATAAGACGTTTAACATGGCCGGGCTGCATTGCAGCAATATTGTGATTAACAACAAGGAGATGCGCGAGGCGTTTAAGAAGGAACTGGGGTGGAAAACCCCCACCCCCTTTGCCATCACCGCCCTGATTGCCGCCTACAACGAGGGGGAGGCGTGGCTGGAGCAGGTGAATGATTACATTGACGGCAATATCGCTTTTTTGGAGCAGTTCCTGAAGGAGCGGATGCCGCAGGTGAAGTTCCGCATTCCTGAGGGAACCTATATTGGCTGGCTGGATTTTAGCGGCTATGGGCTGACGGATGCGGAGATTCACGACCGCATTTACAACAAGGCGAATGTGGTGCTGGAAGACGGCACGATGTTTGGGCCGGAGGGGGCGGGGTATCAGCGTATTTGCCTGCCCAGTCCGCGCAGCCTGATTGCGGCGGCGATGGAGAGAATTGCAGCGCAATTCCCCTAAAGGCATCCGGTAAGAGCAAACCGGTGTATTTACCCATGTGTTTGCCCAACCCAGCAGGGCAGACACGTGGGGCTGCCCCTACCGTCTTTCTTCTAAATCTACAGGATTTTAGCAGCCAGCCATCAGGAACCAGAACCGATGGCGGCAGCCAAGCGAAAACCGAGATCAAAGCCGGAATCGGCAACATCATTTCTATAGCGATCTGATGCCAACGCATGCTCAAGCGCATCATCTGACGAATTACCACGCATCACCCGACCGCCGTTTTCATGTTCAGTTGTCGTCCATTCCCAAACGTTACCGCACATATCTGTACAGCCATAGGGGCTATCTCCCTGCGGTGAATAGCGGCCAACGGCCGTTGTTCCCCCAATCCCCGCCTCCTCCGTATTAGCACACCCCTCGCGCCACGCCCCCCAGGGATAATCCCGCCCATCCGTTCCCCGCGCCGCCTTCTCCCACTGCTCCTCCGTCGGTAACACCATCCCCGCCCACTTGGCAAACGCCGTTGCATCATGCCAATTTACCAGTACCACCGGATGGTTGGCTTTATCAACTGGAAAGGTACGTCTTTCCTCATCCCAAGCATAGGGTTCTTGGATGTCAAGCCATGCTTTTGGCACGCGATGGTGCGGGTTGGCATCCAAAAACCGCTTGTAGATGGCGTTGGTGATGGGGGTTTTACTAATCCAGTAGCCCGGCAGTTCCCGCCTTTCCTTATTTTCGCCGTACAAAAACGGCCCTGGTGGGACGTAACGCATTTCCAGCCCCGTTTTGCTGTCCACGTAGGCAAAAAATTGTTGATAAGCGACTGCTTTGGAGCCATCTCCGGCTACCACCAGCAATTTTTCCGCCATCCCACTTCGTTCAGCATAGCCAATCAGTTGCATCACCTTCTGTGGCTTGGTCATGCCAATGGTGAATAAATCGCCCACTTCAGGAAAATGATCAAATACAAGAATCTCAAGTTCTTCGTCGCTGTAATATTTTTGCAAAAATTGGCGCAACTGCGCCCGGTTGGGTGTTGTCATCGGCCGGTCTCGCACATTGTTTTGGCAATGATGCCAAGTGTAGCAGAAACCGGGTCGGCACGGTAGGGACGTATCGCATACGCCCTTTGCCCTCGTGTTATCCGAACAGAGGAATGGTGGCAGAGGCGCGGGCGAGACGGTGCGGTGGTTAGGCCGTCTGTTCACCATGCGCCTTTCCGCACCGTCCAGCCCCTACCCAATGGGGTGGGTAGCCGGCCGTCAGCCCGCTACACCCACCAGCTATTCGTAGCGAAAACGCCAAACGCCGATGGTGAAAAAAAGGAGGGCAAAGCCAAGCAAAACGCCGCCTTCCAGCAGCACACCGGCCACCCCCTGCCCGCGCAGCACAATGTCGGAGAGACCGCGCATGGCCCAAGTGGTGGGGAGGATATGAACGGCCGTTTGCATCCCCTGCGGAAAAACCTCCAGCGGGATCCACGCCCCGCCCAGTAGTGCCAGCGCCATCCCCATCATAATGCTCAAGCTGTTGGCCTGGCTTTCGGTTTTAGTAAACGCCCCCAGCATCACGCCAAAGGCCACCGCCGCCAGCCCAAACAAGAACAGCATCAGCGCCAGCCCGGCAACCGAGTGCCCCCAATTCACCCGCAGCACATAGACCCCAAACAGCACCAAAATCGTCATCTGCACCAGCCCCAGGCCAAGCTGGCTGGCAACGGTGCCCAGCAAATAGGTGGCGGTGTGGGTGGGCGTGACCAACAGCCGCCGCAGCGTGCCCTGCGCCCGCTCAAAGGCTAGATAGCCGGAGGTGCCCAGCAGCGGGATTAGCACCCAGGTGAGCAACTGCCCCACCGCTTGATGCGCCGCGCCGTCAAAACCGCCC
>JAGQGA010000138.1 GCA_020432595.1 Anaerolineales bacterium
TAGACGAGACCGTGATAGGAAGGGTCGGGTTCGGTGAAGTTGGGGAAACGGCCGCTGGTCCAGTCAAAGTTGCCGCCGTCTACGATGATGCCGCCGATGGTGGTGCCGTGGCCGCCGAGGAATTTGGTGGTGCTGTGGACGATGAGGTTGGCTCCCCACTCAAACGGCCGGCAGAGATAGGGAGTGGCAAACGTGTTGTCAATCATCAGCGGGATGTTGTGAGCCTGGGCAATGGCCGACACTTCGGCAAACGGGAAAACAGAAATGTCGGGGTTGCCGAGGGTTTCGCCGTAGATGAGCTTGGTGTTGGGGCGAATGGCGGCGGCGAAGGCGGCGGGGTCGGATGGGTCAACGAGGGTGACTTCGATGCCGATGCGGGGAAAGGTGTAGTTGAACTGGTTGTAGGTGCCGCCGTAGAGCCGACTGCTGCTGATGATGTGGTCGCCCGCACCGCAGAGGGTCAGAATCGCCATGGTCTGGGCACCGTGGCCGCTGCTGGCGGCCAATGCGCCAACGCCCCCTTCGAGGGAGGCAATGCGCTGTTCCAGCACGTCGTTAGTGGGGTTCATGATGCGGGTGTAGATGTTGCCCATCTCTTGCAGGGCGAAGAGGTTGGCAGCGTGGGTGGTGTCGTGGAACTGGTAGCTGCTGGTTTGGTAGATGGGGACGGCGCGGCTGCCGGTGGTGGGGTCTGGTTCTTGCCCAGCGTGCAGTTGCCGGGTGGTGAAGCCGAGTTGGCGTTCGTCAATGGTCATGTGAATAAACTCCTTTTGGAATGAAAGGGACGCAGATTTTCCTGATTTCCCTGATTTTGATTGTTTGCCAGGTATGGCTGCTGCTACCATCTGCGCATCATGGTGGCAAAACGGCCGTTTTTCCCGCTGCTGTTTAGGAAATAAAAAAACCCTCTGCCAGATGGAGAGGGTTTTGGTTTTGGGGTTAACGGCCGTTTTGGACACAGCACGTAAAGTTCATTCACCGTCTCTCTCATCTTCCAGAATAGTTCTGCCGGAGTTGGCACCTTTTTGCGACAGTTGTAACAACTGTACAAAGGGTTGCCGAGGTTTCATAGGGCCGGTCCCTCCACCTCTCTGGATAAAAGTGACTCACTATTTGGTTTTTTAACTTCCTACTTTACGACTATAGCGTGTGTTGCTGGTTTGTCAAATAGATGATTTTGCTGAAGAAAACGGCCGTTTTTACACCACTTTGCACAGTTTTTCACCAGAAATGCCGCTGTTATCAACATCTCTCAACAGTTTTGCGCCAGTTATCCACAGGTTACTCACAATCATCAATCGGGGATAATCGTGATGTTGCCGGGGCGAGGGACGGCCGGTAGCGCCTGTTCCCAGCCGGGAAACGCATAGCCAGGGCCAGCCAATGAGCGTCTCACCATGACATCGCTTACCGTGGCGCTGGTGATATGCCCTAGCTGGTCGCTGATGATGTGGTATTTCTGGGCGCGTATCCGGTCGCTCAGGTTGTTGGTTTGGTTGTCAAAATCAGGCATGTCGCGCTCCAGCCCGATGAGCGTAATGCCGCCATCGGCGTTGCGCGTAGCGCGAAGCCACTGTATTTGCTCCAGATGGCGCTGGATTTCCAGAGCGCGGCGGGCTTCCCAAATGACAACCCGCGTCATATTGGCAACGGTGGCATAGACAGGAGGTGGAAGCTGGCGGTTGACACGCTGGGCATAGGCATCAGTGCCGATATAGCCCAGGATAGTGCCGCCAACGGCTGCGATGCCAACAAAAATGAACCAGTTAATAAAAAATACCTGGCTAATGGTGATTACATCGGTTTCGCGTTTGACAAACGTCTCCAAAAGTTGTAGGTGGTTAATGATGGCAACTTCTATGGTGCTGTCAGGGGTATTGAGTTGGAAGGTGCGAGCGTTTTGCAAGGCTAGGATAAGCTGCTCATGGAGTGAATAATTTGCCGGGAAGGTGTCGTTAGGCAGCATTTGTTCGAGCTGTAGCACTAGCGTTTGGATGATTCGAGCATAACAGGCCGGGTCGCTTCCATCCTGGGCACAGCTTGTGACATCGCCACCGCTGCTTTCAATTTCGGCCAGAACGTTAAGCTGGGTGATGGCACTTTGCAGCAGTTCGGTGCGGCAGTAGGTGGTGGTGTCGCTTATTTGATAATCGGTGAGGCGGTTAATAATTTGCGGGATCAACTGCTGCCGCTCTTGCAGGGTGTTGTTTTGCAGGTTGACCAGCGTGGTAATGGCATCCTGGACGGGGAGGGTGTTGCAGGCGGTTTGCTTGGCATTAACGGCCGTTTGCAACCCATAAGCTGCAACCAGTAAATTGGTTCGTTGGCCGGGCGTGGCCTGGTCAACCTGCTCTGGGGTAATTTGCGCTAGCAAATTGTCAATACGGCTCACGGTAGTTTGGGCAGCCGGTGGATTGATGAGATTGGGGGCGGCTTCAACCAGGGTGGGAAACAGGACAAAAAACAACACGGGAACGAGGCCAACCATGATGATGGCAATGCCGATGGCGCGAACTGGTAAAAACGGCCGTTGTTTTTGTGACAAATAGCGCCGTCTGTTTAATTGATCGCGTATTTTCGACCATTCCGGCGTTGTGATCCAACTGGTGACAATTCCCGTGCCCAACATAAAGAGCAGCAGAACAACACGCAGCGGCCAAGCAACATTTTCCCGAATAAGCGGATCGATAAAGAACAGTATCCCAATGATTAGGGTGAAACCAGTGGCCGCTGGAACCGCCACGGCCGCAATAGGAAAGCGACGATACCAAGGCGTTGAGTCGGTGGTGATGCGAAGCCAGTTGCGGTTGTCGGCTCCGCAGCGCGGGCACACAACGTGAATGGGGCCTGGGCCATCGTATGGCTCAACCGTTTCCTCTGGCGCAGCGCGGCTTTCGGGCACAATCGGGCGGCGGGTCAGGTCGGGCTGATAGCGCAGCCCAATATCAGGATAATGGTCGGGCGTAGGGGTTGAGATACCCTGGGTGTTTCCCTCTGAAACAGTAAATTGTTCGCGGCAACTGACGCAGCGAAGCGACCGAGTAACCAAGGTTTCTGGTGGCGCAGGTAGATTTAGCATGGCACTTCCCTTCAGGGCTTTTGACAAAGGGTGGTATGAAAGTTGGCAACGATGCGGCTTTGCCAAAGGCGGTACTACTAAAGCGACGATTGATCACGTTAAAGGTAGCAAAAACGGCGAAAGTTGCAAATTTGACAACGGCCGTTTCCTTTCACCTTAAAAGTTTGTAAATTCGCCTGCCTTTCACGGCAGCCCTTACCGTATCTGAGCTAAAATTAGGGATGCTGCCCAAAGAAGCAGTAAGCAGGATTGTGTTGGTGTGTAGCAAGCGAGCAATATTTTCACTGGTTTGTGGGTGTGGTTTGTAGCATCATGATAACGTTGAAGAGAATGGCATTGATAACCATTTTGTGGGTCGCTGTAGGGTGTTCCAAAGAAACGGCCGTTTTACCAACCGCTGTGCCAGAAACGGCCGTTGTCGTTCCCACCGCCACGGCTGAAATTGCCACCATTCCCCCCGAACCCACCGACGTGCCCACCCCAGAGCCAACCCCTTTCCCCCCAGATCTCTCTCTAAACGCTCAAGATATTTTTACATTCCCCAACCCAGAAATCTACGCGGGTGATTTAGTCACCTTTCAAGTCATGCCCTTTGTTTCCCAGCCTGTTGTGGCCGATGACGTCAGCGTGCATGTTATGGTTGATGGGTACGATGTGGCCGCTGGCACTCTCAGCGAACGCAACTTTGCAGGCGACCCGCGCAGCGTCTTTGCCTGGGCATGGGACAGCAGCAACCAGCTTGGTACCCATGAAGTGCGCGTGGTGCTGGATCGAGACGACAGGATTGTGGTAGGGGATGAAGACCCCACCAATAACCAGGCTGCTATCACCCTAACTGTTCTTGATCCCAAGGACATACCGGCGACGGAAGAAAATGCAACCTGGGTAACGGCCGACACTACCTGCTGCATAATTCACACCGTCAGCGGAACGGCCGCTTATCGGGATTTGCCTAATCTGGTCAAAGTTGTAGACGATGCTGCTGCCCAGGCTGCCGCCCGGCTTAATGAGCAGCCCCAGCGCAAAATTGACATTTACCTCATTGACCGGGTGATTGGGCAGGGCGGTTACGCCGGTTCGGCTATTGTCGCTTCCTATCTGGATCGGCAATACAGTGGTAACAGCCTGCACGAACTGCTGGTGCATGAGATCACCCATATCATTGACCAACAGTTTGCCCCGCATCGGCTGGTTTTTCTGGCCGAGGGGGTGGCTGTGTGGGCAACGGGTGGGCATTACAAGATGGAAAATTTGACCGAGCGCAATGCTGCGCTGCTGTCGCTGGGGCAAGCTGTGCCGCTGGCAGAGATGATCAATAACTTTTATCCGGTGCAGCATGAGATTGGCTATTTACAGGCTGGTGGTTTTGTGCAATACCTGATTGACACCTACGGTTGGTCAACCTTCCGAGCGTTTTATAGCAACACGACCCTGGATGATGGGGCAACGCCGGCCGAGGCGGTAGATCGGAATCTGCAAACGTATTACAACAAGTCGTTGGCGCAGATTGAGGCCGATTGGCAGGGCGCTTTGCGTGGGGTGGAGTTGGGAGAAACGGCCGTTTCTGACCTGCAAACCACCATCCGCTTTTTTGATGTCATGCGCCGCTACCAACTACTCTATGACCCAACTGCCCACTTCCTGCGCGCTTGGATTCCCCAGCCCAAAGCCGTTCGTACCCAGGGCAACCCAGCCGACCTCACCCGCCATCCTACTGCCGAGATAAATGTGACGCTGGAAGTGATGCTTGAGGCGGCTAATACATCCTGGCGCGGTGGCGACTACCAACGCGCCAACGTCATTCTAGACAGCGTGGAGCGGGTACTGGATAATGACGGAGCCTTTATTGATCCATTGGCAACCAACTATCTCAACATTGTGCGGAAAGTAACGGCCGTTGGCTACAAAGTCCAAAGCATTACGCTGCAAGGAGACGAAGCGCAGCTTGTGGTGACATTGGCAAATAAAAACGGCCTGTTGCCCATTAACATGCGGCTGGTTAACCGCGATTGGATCATTCTGGCGAATTAGCTGTTATAGATTAGGGGATTGTGGGATTAAGAGATTAATCTCCTAGTCTCCCAGTCTTCCAATCTCTTCTATAGGTGAATCATTTCTGTTTTTATGCTAAAATGATCGTGGCACCATGTTAGTGCATGATGCATGTGCAAATGTGGCAATGTCGGCATAAATGGCGTGTAGCCTTAGATACACAGGGGTTTGATATGATCGAAGTTGTAATTGACAGTATCCGCATCAGCCTGGTTTCCCAGCATCGCATTGTCATGCTCAAGGAAATGGGTTCAGAGCGCCAGCTTCCTATCTGGATTGGGCCGTGTGAAGCGGATGCCATTACGATTGAGCTACAGGATGTGAAGGTAGCCCGCCCGCTGACGCAGGATTTGCTCAAAAATGTGATCGCCGTCATGGGTGGGCGTGTCTCACATGTTTTGGTCAAGGAACTGGATGATGGTATTTTCCATGCCAGCCTGTTTATTGACATCAAAGGTGAACTGAAAGAGATTGATTGCCGACCTTCTGATGCCATTGCGTTGGCCGTGCGGGTGAAGGTGCCTATTTTTGTGGCCGAAGCGGTGATGGATGAGGCCGGGGTGGAGCCGGAGCAGGATATTCAGGAGCAGGCCAAGCCACAGGAAGAAGAAGCTGGCCCAGAAAATTTGGATATTTTCAGCAGCTTTGTGGATACCCTGGATTTTGATGATTTTGAGGAGTAGAAACGGCCGTTTTCCTCCCACCTATAACCAACAAAAGATGACAAATGAACGAAAACGTGAAACGTAGGCCAACCTGCGTTTCACGTTTTATATTTTAGCGCAGTGGACACTATCGAACGTTTACCCCCCCATAGTATCGAAGCCGAAGAAGCGGTGCTTGGCTCCTTGCTCATTGACCCCGAAGCCATTTACGAAGTTGCCAGCTTTCTCACCCCCGATGCCTTTTATCGCGTGCAAAACCGCTGGATTTACGAAGCCATGCTGCGCCTCAACAACCGGCGCGACCCCATTGACTTTATCACCCTCACCGAAGAGCTGCGCCGCTTGGAGAAGTTGGAAGAAGCGGGGGGCGAATCCTATCTCATCGGCCTCATCAACACCGTTCCCACCTCCATCAACGCCCAACACTACGGCCGCGTGGTGGAAGCCGCCCATATTCGCCGCAAGCTCATCTCCACCGCCAGCACCATTGCCAACCTGGCCTACGAAGAAAGCGAAGATGTGAACGTGGTCATTGACCGCGCCGAGCAAGCGTTGTTTGGCGTGAGCGAAGCCCGCACCACCCGCGACCTCGTTCCCGTGCGCCAAATTGCCCGCGAATATTTGGAGCGAATTGAAGAGCTAAACCAGCGCGGCGATGATGTGATTGGGGTGCCAACCGGTTTTACCGATTTGGATCGGCTGCTGGGTGGCCTCAACAAATCTGACCTAATCATTGTGGCGGCACGGCCTGGCATGGGTAAATGCGTCACCGCCGATACCCGCCTGCTGCATCCGCACACGGGCGAACTGATTGCCATTGAAACGCTGGTAAAACGGCAGCACGCCGCCTTGCTGACGCTTGGGGCTGATTACAAGCTGCGCCCCAGCAACGCCTCCCATTTTGTAGACAGCGGCATCAAGCCAGTGTTTCGGGTACGAACTCAGTTAGGGCGTGAGATCAAAACGACGCTTTCGCATCCTTTTTTGACCGTCACTGGCTGGAAACCGCTGTTTGAATTGGCGGTGGGCGACCGAGTGGGCGTGCCGCGTTGTCTGCCTGTCTTTGGGCAAGATGATGCCAACGACCACGAGGCCAAGCTGCTGGCCTATTTGCTGGCCGATGGCTCTGTGCGTGGCACAAGCCCGCAGTTTAGCAACAGCAATCCACTGCTGCGGGATGATTTCACGGCAGCGGCGTTGAGGTTTAGCGGCAACAAAGCGACGGTTTATGATAGCGGGGGGCAACGGGTTCCCACAGTTCACATTACGCAGGATGCGGCGTTTATTGGCGAAGACAGGGAGCAGTTTGCTGGGGTGCTGGGGCAGGTGATGGAAACGGCCGTTTTTTCCACCTCCCAACTTGCCCAACAAATGGACATTCCCACCACCACCGTTGCCCAATGGCGTTCTGGCAAAAATTTCCCGTCCCCGGCCAATTTTCAAAAGCTGTGTACGGCTTTGAGTGTAACCGAGACGACGTTGTTGCCCAATGGCCACGCCCATAACAGCCAAATTGACAACAGCCTGACCCGCTGGCTGAAAGAGCATGGTGTGTGGGGTCAGGGGGCGGCAGAAAAAACAGTTCCCGATGCCGTTTATCGCTACAGCAAGCGCAAGCTGGCACTCTTTTTGAATCGGCTGTTTGCTTGCGATGGCTCCGTGTATGTGCAGGGGGAAGGACAAACGGCCGTTTCCTACGCCACTGTCTCCCTACAACTTGCCAAAGCCATGCAACACTTGCTGCTCCGCTTTGGCATTTTAGCCAAGCTGCGCCATCGCCACGTAATGTATCAGGGCGACCCGCGCCCCGTTTACGAATTACGGCTAACGGATGGTAAGAGCATTTTGACGTTTGCGCGGGAAATTGGGGCGTTGGGCATGAGCGAAGCGGCAACGGCCGTTTTGTCTGCTTCTGCTAGTTCAGCCGACATTTCTAGCAGCATCAGAAATGATGTGTTTTGGGACGAAATTGTTGCCATTGAGCCGCTGGGCAAACAACAGGTATATGATTTAACCGTGCCAGAAACCCACAACTTTGTGGCCGAGGATATGATTGTCCACAACACCTCCCTGCAAAATGCCATTGCGTTGACGGCGGCGCGGCGGCATGGCAAGCGGGTTGCCATGTTTAACCTGGAAATGTCGGGTGAGCAACTTGTGCAGCGGATGATTGCGGCCGAGACGCGGATTGATTCGCAGCGGCTGCGGCGCGGAGAACTGTATGAAAATGAGTGGCCGATTTTTATGGAAGCAATCGGCCGTTTGTCGGAAACGCGCATTTTTATTGACGACACCCCTTCGATTACCCCAGCACAGCTTCGCACCAAATGCCGTCGCCTCTACGCTGAACACGGGCTGGATTTGGTGATGATTGATTATTTGCAGTTGATGCAGGCGGAACGGCCGACGAACAACCGAGTGCAGGAGATTAGCGAGATTTCGCGGGGGCTGAAGACGTTGGCGCGGGAGTTGGATGTGCCGGTGGTGGCGGCGGCGCAGTTGAGCCGGGCGGTGGAGCAGCGGCAGGATAAACGGCCGTTGCTCTCCGACCTGCGTGACTCGGGCTGCTTAACGGGCGACACCCTGATTACAATGGCCGAAACGGGTCAGCGTGTCCCCATTCGGTCGTTGGTGGGGCAAGCAGGTTTTACCGTTTGGGCGTTGAACGAAGAGACAATGAAGCTGGAAACGGCCGTTGTTAGCAACGCCTTTTCTACCGGCACAAAGCCCGTCTATCGCCTCACCACCAAACTAGGCCGCACCATCCGCGCCACCGCCAACCACAAATTCCGCACCTTTAGCGGCTGGAAACGGCTTGATCAGATTCAAAGTGATGATCATCTGGCACTGCCTCGCCTGCTGCCTACATCATCCGTACAAACAATGTCTAATGATGAATTAGCTTTGCTTGGTTACTTAATTGGCGATGGATGTACTTTGCCTCGTCACGTTATTCAATATACGACACGGGAGCCTGATTTAGGCGATCATGTTGTTAGGTTAGCTAAAGCAGTTTTTGCCGATGCTGTTGAACCCAGGATGCAACAGGAGCGTACTTGGTATCAAGTATATTTGTCTTCAACTCGCCACCATACGCATGGTGTACGTAGCGTGGTGACTGAGTGGTTAGATTCGTTGGGCATTTTTGGGCTTCGCTCACATCAAAAACGTGTTCCTGAAACAGTCTTTATGCAGCCCCAAGAGGCAATAGCTTGGTTTCTGCGTCATTTGTGGGCAACAGATGGGTGTATTAAACTACAACGCAACCCAAAAGGGTTTACGCCTGTCATTTATTACGCCACGAGTAGTGTTCAACTAGCTGCCGATGTTCAATCTTTGTTGTTGCGTTTACAAATCACTGCACGAGTTAAGTGCGTACCACAAGGTGAAAAGGGGCGAGATCAATACCATGTTGTGGTGACTGGCAAGCCAGATGTTGTGCAGTTTATAGAGTGCATCGGTGCTGTTGGCGAATATAAATCTGGAGCCTTGGCTGAGGTTCAAGAATATGTTGCCGAGTTGAAACCTAATACTAACCGAGATGTTATCCCTAGCATTGTTTGGCGTACTTTTGTGGTTCCGGCAATGGAAGCGAATGGTATTACAAGTCGTGAGATGCAGGCTCGAATCAATCAAACGTATTGTGGTACAAGTCTTTACCAGCAAAATATGAGTCGTGAACGGGCGTTACGTGTTGCTAATGCTGTTTCTTGTGACACCGTGTCAAAATTAGCACAGAGTGATATGTACTGGGATCAGATAGTTTCCATTGAATACGATGGCGAAGAGGAAGTTTTTGATTTGACGGTTCCCGGATTGCATAATTTTGTTGCCAGTGACATCATAGTTCACAATAGCATAGAGCAAGATTCGGACATCGTGATGTTCATTTACCGTGACGAATATTACAATGCGGAAACGACCGAACGGCCGAATATCGCCGAAATTGTGGTTGCCAAACACCGCAACGGGCCAACGGGTACGGTTGACCTGTTTTGGCACGGCAAGCTGGCGACGTTTAGAAATTTACAGCGACAGGAGATTGACCTGTAGTGAGGTGTTGTGATGAAAGGGTTCCCCGGTTTTCCCGACGGTAAACAGCGGTTAACGGCCGTTCCCAGCCTCTTCTTCAGCGACCTGCTGCCCATCATAGACGACCTTGCCGAACTCAAAGTCACCCTTTACGCCATTTGGGCATTGTCTTACAAAGAAGGCAAGGTGCGCTATCTGCGGCTGGCCGACTTCCTTAGTGATGCTGAATTTGTGCGCGGGCTGGGTGGCGGCACGATCAACGAAGCCACCGACATGCTGCTGGATGGGATTGAGCGGGCTGTTCACCGAGGCACACTGCTTCACGTCAACATTGAAAGCGCCGATGGGCATATGGATTTGTACTTTTTGAACACGGAGAAGGGAAGAACGGCCGTTGATGGCATCACACGCGGTGAATGGCGACCCACCCCCAACCA
>JAGQGA010000139.1 GCA_020432595.1 Anaerolineales bacterium
CACCCGAACTGCTGCTCACTATTTTCAACAAACACACCGAGCTGCATGATGGCGCGGTCATTGTGCGTGACCAAAAGATTGTAGCCGCTGCCTGCGTGCTGCCGCTCTCCACCAGCAGCCTTTCTGACCGGCAAATGGGACTGCGGCACCGCGCCGCCCTCGGCATCAGCGAAGTCAGCGACGCTATTGCCGTGGTGGTGTCCGAAGAAACGGGGCAGGTTTCCATTGCCCATAACGGCCGTATTTTACGCCGCCAAGACATCTCTCGCCTCGATACCATCCTCCATGCCTTTATGCAAAACCCCCGTCAACGAGGTCAAGCCCAATGATGCGTTTTCTCCGCTCCCTCGTCGCCAATATTGCCCTGCTTGTCCTTGCCTTTATTTTGGCACTCATCATTTGGGTCAACGCCATTCGGGATCAAGACCCCGTGCGAACACAATTTCTCCAGGTGCCGGTTGAGATCATTGGTCAACCCGACAACACCATTTTGCAAAATCCTACCCGTCGCCAAACGGTGCAGGTTGTTTTTGAAGGCCCTTCATCCGTTGTCAACGGGCTAACCGACAGCGATTTCCTGGCGCGTGTAGATATTAGCACCGTGCCTTTAGGTACAGATGTTTCCGTGCCGATTGTGGTTGAAGCCAAAGAAGTCAATGTCACTATCCAAACGAGTTCGCCCGAAAGCTTGATTGTGAACCTGGAAGAGCTGGTGACACAGGAAATTCCCGTTACGCTGGATTTGCGCGGCACGGTGGCACGCGGGCACAGTCAGGGCACGCCGCTGATTGACCCGCCGACGATCACTGTGTCTGGCCCTGCGTCCCGCGTCAATCCACTTGACTTTGCCCGTGCCACCGTGTTTCTCAACAATGAGCGCGAAACCAAGATTGATAGCCCGCAGCCTATTTTTTATGATCGACAAGGCCGGGTAGCTAGCGTCAGTGGGCTGACGCTGAGCACAGAACAGGTGCAAGTGACCGTGCCCATTGACGAAGCGGCCGATTTTGCCGAAAAGTTTGTGGATGTGGTCTGGACAGGTGACCCTGCGCCGGGATACCGCCTCTTGAGCATTAGTGCCGATCCGCCTAGCGTGTTGGTTCAGGGTAGCCCCACCCAGCTTGGGCAAATTACGCGCATTGAAACAGAGCCAATTGATATTAACGGGCTGACAGAATCCTTTGAGCAAAAGGCGGCACTGGTCTTGCCGACGGGTATCAGCTTGGATCAAGACCAGGAGTTGATGGTTAAAATCGAAATTGAGCCGTTAGTAACTTCTGCCACCTATACTCGTCCGGTTGAACTCTTAGGTTTGGCAGATGGGTTGGAAGCGATTATAGACCCTGAAGAGGTGCGTGTTTTCCTGTTTGGGCCGCTGCCAGCACTGGACACGCTGCTGGATGAGGAGGTGCGCGTCACGGCTGATCTATTTGGGCTGGATGTGGGCACTTATTCGCTGGAACCAGATGTGAATTTCCCTGAGCGCGGCATTGAACTGCGATCTATTCAACCGGCACAAATTACGGTGACGATTACCGAGGCGATTACGACAACAGCCGGGATTACGGATACGGCTTCGCTGCTGTTGGGGTTGCCGTTGGCGCAGGGGGATGGGAGAGAAACGGCCGTTTCTCCCCACCACTTACCAACGACCGCCCAACCTGATTTCTTCGTCGCTATCCACCAACCATTTGCATCCCTGCCACATCCGCGTAAAATCATTCGCTTGCAGACCATATAACCATATTGGAGATGCGCGGTAAGAGAATAACAATCTCCAATCCCCAATCTCGCACGATCCGTTAATAAAACCATGTCACAAAAAGCACTTGTCGCCCTCGTTGGTCGCCCCAACGTGGGTAAATCAACTTTATTTAACCGCATTGTCGGCAAACGGCTGGCCGTTGTCTCTGAAGTAGCGGGCACCACCCGTGACCGCCTTTACGCCGATGCCGACTGGGCTGGCACCACCTTTACCGTCGTAGATACCGGCGGCATTGAAGTAACCGAAGGGCGTAACACTGATCCCCTTTCTGAAGATTCCGAGCAATTCCTGCCTCTCATCCGGCAGCAGGCCAACATCGCCATTCAGGATGCTGATGTCATTGTTCATGTGGTAGATGGGCAAGCTGGGTTAACCGCTGCCGACAAAGAGGTAGCCGCCATTTTGCGCCAAACCAAAAAGCCCGTCATTATCGCCGCCAACAAGCTCGAATCGGCCAACCTCCGCGATAACGCCTTTGAATTTTACGAACTGGCGCTTGGCTCCGTTTTTCCCATCTCTGCCCTGCACGGCTCCGGCTCCGGCGACCTGCTGGATGCCATTGTTGAGGAAATTCCTGACTACTTTGAAGAGGATGACGACGACGATAGCATCAAAATTGCTATTTTAGGCCGTCCCAACGCCGGGAAGTCTACCCTGGTCAATAAGCTACTAGGTGAAGAGCGCACCATTGTCAGCCCCATTGCTGGTACCACCCGCGATGCCATTGACACCAAGCTGCGCTGGTATGGGCAGGAGTTCACCGTCATTGACACCGCCGGGATTCGGCGGCGCGGCAAAATTATCCCCGGTGTGGAAAAATATAGCGTTCTTCGCGCCCTCCGCGCCGTAGAACGCGCCGATGTGGTGCTGCTGCTGGTGGACATTGCCACCGACGACGGCGTGACCTCGCAAGATGCCCACATTGCTGGCATATTGACCGACTCATCGGCGGGGGTGATTGTGCTGGTGAATAAGTGGGATTTGGTGGAAAAAGATACCCACACCATCCACGAATACACCGAAGCCATTAAACGTGACCTCAACTTTTTGCCTTATGCCCCCGTGCTGTTTATTTCGGCCGAAACGGGGCAGCGATTGCACAAAATTTTGCCGCTGGTGCTGGAAGTGGATGAGGCACGTCACCAGCGTATTCCCACAGGTGAGCTGAACAAATTTATGCGCGAGGCGGTGGCGCAGCACGCGCCGCCCAGCAAAGGGCGCACCCAGCTTAAGTTTTATTACGCCACGCAAGTGGGTGTCACGCCGCCGACCATTGTTTTCTTTGTCAACAAGCCCGAAATGGTGCATTTTGGCTATGAGCGGTATCTGGAAAATCGGCTGCGTGAACTGTATCCGTTTACCGGAACGCCAGTGAAATTTATTTTCCGCGCCCGCAGCGAAGATCGGTTTGGAGCGTAGGTGATGAGATATTATGTGCAGACAATGCCGGGCGTGGAAGAGATTGCCTGGCTGGAAATTCGCGCCTTGCTCCCCGAAGCGCAATTTGTAGAGTATCAGTTTGCCAAAGAGCAAAACGGGATTGTCTTATTTGATTATGATGGCTCGGTGGAGAAGCTATTGCAGTTACAGACGGCCGAAGATGTCTTTATGGAAGCACTTTCTATTTCCAAAGTGTTTCGCGGTCGGCGGGATTTGCAGGAGCTTAAGGAACTGGTAGGGCGTGGCGAAGCGGTGGGGCGGGCGATCAATGCGCTGGGACGGTACCGCAAATTTAGCACGCCGCCAACGTTTCGGGTGATTAGTCGCAAGTATGGCAAGCATGAGTATCGGCGCAAGGATATGGAGCGGGTGGTGCTAGAAGCGCTACAACTGCGTAACCCGCGCTGGACGGCCATTTCTGATGCCGCCCAGGTAGAATTCTGGGTCAATTTGTTGGGGTCCCGTCTACTGCTCGGCATTCGCTTGTCCGACAAGCAAATGCGCCACCGCTTTAAGCGCAAGGTAGAACTGCCCGCCTCGCTGCGCCCTTCGGTGGCGGCGGCGATGGTGTTTCTGACCGAGCCAACGGCACAGGATGTGTTTTTAGACCCGATGTGCGGCAGCGGCACCATTTTGCTGGCGCGGCGGCTGATGGGGTCGTACAAGCAGCTTTTGGGTGGCGACAGTGACCCGACGCGGGTGGCAGCGTCGGAGCAAAATATTGCCGGCCGACGCAAAAAGGGGCTGCCCTCTACGGTGCAACTGCGCCGCTGGGACGCACAAAAGCTGCCGTTGGAAACGGGGAGCGTGGACAAGGTGGCGACAAATTTGCCGTTTGGGAAGCAGGTTGGCACGCCGGCCGAACTGGAACGGCTGTACCCGGCGGTGTTTAAGGAACTGGAGCGGGTGGTGCGGCCAAACGGCCGTTTAGTCATTCTAAGCAGTGAGTATGAGTTGGTGAAAACGGCCGTTCGCCAATGCCCCCACCTCGAAATCGAACGCGGATACTCCATTGCTGTTCTCGGTCAATGGGGGCGCATTTACCTTATTCGCCGCACTAATGGAGCATAACTTTTGTTGTTTCAAAGTCGGCTGGCGCGGAGGAGTGTTCATGGATAATTTTCCAACCGGCCTCTTGGTGTTTTAACACCATCGTGATACGGTTTTGCATGGCGCGTAGCGCTTCGCCCGCTGCAGATACGCCTTTGTAGGTGACAAATGCATGGACAACGGCCATTTCTGGGGTAACGGCCGTTTGCACATCGTGCCACTCCACAGCGACCCGCTCGTCGCCCAGTGAACCAAACCAATCAGTGACCATGCCGCGCCAGGCATCAAGACCACGATACGCCCATACACCCCACATATCAAACACGCAAACGGTGGGGTCGTATAGGGCGGTGAAGGCGGCGACGTTTTTGGTAAAAACGGCCGTTTTATAATCTTCCAGCACCTGCAAAATCAACTGCTCATCCTTGCTCATAAAATTTCCCCGCTTTTATGCAAATTGTGACGCTATGATATAGAGCAAATGTTCTGTTGTCAAAAACACGCCGCTGCCTGGTGAGTGTCACGAGCAACCTGAATAAACGGCCAACTGATTGCGCCCCGCTTGTTTGGCAACATACAACGCATGGTCGGCGCAAGCAATCAATGCCTCCATCGTTAAATCATGCACTTGCCGCAATTCGGCAATCCCCAGGCTGACAGTGATACAAAGATTATTTTTGTCTACGTAAACGACTTGGGAAGCTATCTTTTCACACAAGCTGACAGCAATTTGTTGACCCTCATTACAGTTGCTGCGCGGCAGCAAAATGACAAACTCGTCCCCCCCATACCGACCAATAATTGCATCTTGTTGCAGACTTTCGCGTACAAGCTTTGTGGTACGAATCAGCATCTGATCACCGCTGGCGTGTCCATAACTGTCATTCAGTTCTTTGAAGTGGTCAATATCAAACAAGAGCAAGGTAAGGGGTTGTTCCTGCTGCAAAGCACACTCTATGGCTTGCTCCCCTAAGGTAAACAGTTCGCGCCGGTTGAGCATCCCTGTTAAGGGATCAAGGCTCGCCAATTTTTGCAGCAATGCTTGGGCACTTTTTCGTTCTTCAATTTCTCGCTTTAGCTCAATAGTTGTCAGGTAATGAATCTGTGCATCTCTTTTCGCCGTTTCAACCTGATGCACAACCTGTAGCCCCGACAAACGTTTAGCCGTGTCTTCATTAAAAACCGTCTCTTTGAGTGTGTGAAATTGTTTGAAATGGTGCAGAGCGGCTCCCAGATCACCCTGTTTCTCATGTGCTTCAGACAGAAGTTGATGACATTGAAACTCCCCGCGAGGCGCATTGGAGGTGCGGCTGAGCAACAGCGCATCCTGAAGCGTAGCAAGGGCGGCCTCATTATTGTGCTGATGGAGATAAACCTGGCCCAGGTTTAGCAGGCACTGAAGCTCATCTGAACCTGCTTTTTTCTCCCGTGCCAACGTGAGTGCCTGTTGCAAATATTCCTCGGCTTTGGCAAAATCTTTTATCCCCAGATAGATTTCCCCCATGGTGCTGAGTGCCGTCAATGCTACGGCCTCAATACCGTTGCTACGCGCCAGTTGAAGACAGGCCTGGCACGCTTCTAACGCCTGTTTGCCATTGCCTAATTCCAGATATGTCATCGCCAGATTGTTTAGCGCAATGCTTTCGCCGCGCACATTGTTACCCTCGTGGCAATATTGCACAACTCGTTGACCCATTTCCAGCGCCGCTGCGAGATCGTGCGACTCAGCATAGATTACACTGAGAACGTTAAGGGCACTAGCCTCGTGGCGTTTGTTGCCCATGGCTTGGGACAGCTTTTGCTTCTTCATAGCATATTCTGCCGCGACAACATAATCACCCAAGCAGCGGTATGTCCAACTAGCAACCCCCAAAATATCCATCTCAAGGTGACTAATGTCAGACGCTTTGTCCGAGATGCTTTCCAGAATTTCAAGTGCCTGCAGTGATTGAGACAAAGCCAGATCATAATTACCGGCATCAGTGTTTAAAGCAATCAGGGTGCGCAGGCTGCCTATGATTCCTGGCAAATACGGGTTTTGCTCGAATTCGCCGCTGGCGGATAGATCACGCGCCTGTTCAGCAAAACGAGACCCTTTTTCCGTGTCGTTTAAGTGAATGGCCCAAGCAATTTTGTGGAGGAGATCGATTCTGGTGTGCTGGTCGGTGGCTTTTTCCAGTTGGGCTTCCCACTCTAAAATATCTTGATTCTTGGTTGCAGTAGTTTCCAATCCAAACCTCAAAAATGAAATGCAGCGCTTTGTTACCTGCAAAGCGGGCTGATTGGCTAATGCCCTGTTGCTTATGCAGACACAGCCCCTAACTTCAAACAACTGTCAGATTTTAGTATAAACCATATCCAAATGAACCTCCAATTTCTTTTTAATCTACTTATAGCTGTAAAAAAGTGTGGCACTTTATCTGCTGTGATGGGCCGAGCGAATCACATTGATCCTGCTATAGAGGCTTGCTATAATTTTTTACAACAACTTGTAAATCAACCTTCGGGGCAGGGCGAAATCCCCGACCGGCGGTGAGGCCAGCGCAGGCCAAGCCCGCGAACTTTTGAGTCATCAGTCATCGGTAATCGGTATTCAGTCTTTGCTTTCATAACTGATTACCGATGACTGATGACTGATGACCGAAAAGCTGATCTGGTGTGATTCCAGAGCCGACAGTGATAGTCTGGATGGGAGAAGGTAGGCGACAGTGCCGCGTGTTTATTTTTGATGCCCCACAATCAAGTGTGGGGCTTTTTTTGACAGCGGTTCTGCCATAAGCTGGCGTGTCTGTTTGGCTTGTGCTTCGCGCTTTGTTTCCCCCTGCTTCCGAACACATTTGTAGCCGAGGATTCCAATCCTCACTCTAAATTTTATGCAGAATTGGATTGAAAGACAGCCAAATTGGTTGGTGATTGCTGCGTCATTTAGCTGCTTGCTGCTGCTCTGGCAACTGTTAGTGGTGCTGGGCGGGTATGATCGCTTTATTTTGCCGGGGCCGGCCGACGTGGCGCGGCAGTTTGGAGTGGTGGTGAAAGACGGCCGTTTATTGCGCCACACCCTCATTACCCTCAGCGAAGTCATCCCCGGCCTCCTCATCGGCCTGCTTATTGCCCTGCCGCTTGGCTACTTGCTTGCCAATTCCCCCCTGGCCGAACGGCTCATCTCCCCCTACCTCATCGCCTCCCAAGCCATTCCCGGTATTGCCATTGCCCCCCTGCTCACCATTTGGATCCGCTCCACCTACTGGTCGCGGGTGTTGGTTGCCGTCATCGTTGTCTTTTTCCCCATCCTCATCAACATCATTGCCGGTTTCCGCTCCGTTCCGCCAGAGCTATACCAGTTGATGGGGTCGCTGCGAGCCACGCGGGGGCAAATCTTTCGCAAGCTGGAAATTCCCGCCATGATGCCCGTGCTGCTGGCTGGGTTAAAAGTAGGGGCTACGCTTTCGGTCATTGGAGCACTGGTTGGCGAATTTGTGCAGCCCAAAAGCGAAGGGCTGGGCTTTTTGCTGGTCACTGCTCGCTACCAGTTCAAAACAGATCTCGTTTTTGTAGTCTTGGTCACACTGGCTGTCATGGCACTGTCTATGTATGGCTTGGTCACTTTATTGGAAAAGCGCCTGCTGCGCTGGCGCAAACAAATGTAAAAAGGTAGCCGAAGAACGAGGATTGGAATCCTCAGCTACTTGTAGAGGAGAGAGCATGAAACGCTTATGGATGAGTTTGCTGTTGTTTACCCTGGTTGGCCTGGCTTCTTGCCAGAGTGCCGCCGAGCCACCCGTTGAATTAACCCACGTTCGTCTGCCCATGGGCTTTATTCCCGATCCGCAGTATGCACCCTTCTACGTGGCTATGGATAAGGGATATTATGCTGAGGAAGGGATTGAGGTTGAATATGACTACAGCTTTGAAACGGATGGGGTTGCGTTGGTGGGAGCCAACGAACTGCAATTTGCTTTGGTGAGTGGCGAGCAAGTGGTGTTAGCGCGGGCGCAGGGGCTACCGCTGGTTTATGTGCTGGAATGGTTCCAAAAGTTCCCTATTGCGGTGGTGAGCAAAGCCAGTGCGGGCATCAACAGCCCGGCTGATTTGGTGGGTCGTAACGTCGGGCTGCCCGGTTTCTTTGGTGCCAGCTATGTGGGGTACGTTGGGTTGCTCTCGGCTAACGGGTTGGAGCAGGCTGATGTGAACGCCAACGAAATTGGCTTTAACCAGGTGGAATCATTGCTAACTGACCAGTCAGAGGCGGTAGTGGGGTATGCCAATAATGAGCCAGTTCAGCTTATGGCACGAGGAGAAGACGTCAACGTGTTGTATGTGGCTGATTACATAGACATGGTTGCCAACGGGGTGATTACCAACGAGGAAACGATTGCCAACAACCCGGAGTTAGTGCAGGGGTTTGTGCGGGCGACGCTGCGCGGGTTGGCCGATACGCTGGCAAACCCAGACGAGGCGTATGAAATTAGCAAGAAGTTTGTGGAGGGGCTGGATGACAGCCGAATGAATGTGCTGGAAGCATCACTGGAAATGTGGCGAGCGGATAAGTTGGGCGTGACTGACCCGGCTTCGTGGGAGCAAACGCAAGAGGTGCTGTTGCAAATGGGGCAGTTGGATGCACCACTGCCGGATTTGAGCGTGATGTATACGAATGCGTTTGTGGAAGGGAAATAGTAATCGGTTATCAGTAATCGGTTATCAGGGGGTTTACTGATTACCGATTACTGATTACTGGTTACTAATCTCCTTGCCAAAATGATGATGCAAAGCGCCCCCCATTTCTTACAGGCGGAAGGGATTTGCCATTCGTTTGCCGATGAACGGCTGCCGGTGCTGGAAAATGTGGCACTGTCGCTGCCGGCCGGAGCATTTGTGGCTCTGGTGGGGCAGTCGGGAGTGGGGAAGTCCACGTTGCTGCGGATTTTGGGTGGGTTGACGGTGCCGACGGGGGGGCAGGTGTGGCTGGATGGAATGCCAATAGCCGCACAGCAGGCTCCAATTGGCATTGTGTTTCAGCGGGATAGCTTGATGCCGTGGCGGACGGCGTATGAGAATGTGCGGCTGCCGCTGGAACTGGCGGGAAAAAATGTTAGCTTTTCGCACCAAAGAGTCCGCGATATGTTGGCTCTGGTGGGGCTGGCCGGGTATGAAAACAGCTACCCGGCGCAGCTATCTGGCGGCATGGCGCAGCGGGTTGCCATTGCGCGGGCGCTGGTGCATGAGCCAGCCTTGCTGCTGCTAGACGAACCATTTGGGGCACTCGATGCGCTGACGCGGGAGCGTATGGGACAGGAGCTTTTGCGGATTTGGCAGGCCATGCCGGTGACGGTGCTGCTTGTGACCCACAGCATTAGCGAGGCGGTGCTGCTGGCGGATGAGGTGCTGGTGCTAAACGGCCGTCCTGCCACCCTCACCGACCGCATCCCCATTGACTTGCCCCGCCCCCGCCGCCTGGAACAAACAGAAACGGCCGTTTTTCAAGAGAAAATAACGGCCGTTCGTCAGGCGATTCGAGGGGATTAGAGAATTGGAGATTGGAGATTCAAAATCTCCAATCTCCAATTCTCCCATTATTCTGACGCTGCCGCCCGGTTCCGGCGGAACCAGCCGCGCCGCCGCACAAAGCGCACCACCAGCCACAGCGGAATGCCGATGATAAGGGCAATCGGCAGGAAGTAGATAACCAGCCAGATGGCAAAGGTTGCCAGCCCTTGCAGCGCATCAACCAAAGCCTCAAGTGCGTCTCGGATGATACCGCTGGGTCGCCGGCCACCTACCTCAATGGGTTGTGACAGCTCATCGGGGGTAATGTTGATGCTAATGGTGGAGAAAGCGGCCGACTGGCTCAAATATTGGATGCGCCCTTTGAAGGATTCGATTTCA
>JAGQGA010000013.1 GCA_020432595.1 Anaerolineales bacterium
GCCCTCAGCCAGCACCTGGTTATTGAGATGGCCGGCGGCAATGACGCTGTTCATGTGCCCAATTTTGAGAGGCGTAAGCGGCCGTAACGGGACGTTGGCGCCGTTCAGGTCGAGATGCTCCTGCCAGGCCGTCTTGGTGCTGGCGCCAAGCTGCCGGGCCTCGGCTAGGGCGTCGGCGGGGTCTACGAACTGGGAGCGGAACTTGAATGCGCTGTGTTTGACAATCAGCGGGGGCAGCGTGTAGGTGGGTTCGGAAACGGCCGTTAGGGGCAACAGCATCTCTTTGCCTGCCGCCAACTGCGCCACCTGTTCCACCATCTCACCATCGGGCGCAGTGGCTTTCGGCCGCAGGACGCCAAAAAGGACGATCTGCTTGAACCGCTCATATGTCTCATCGGGGAAGCGGTAAATCTGCACCTGATCGTACCAGGAGAGAAGATAGCGGGTGGCTTTACGAAAGCGGAGCATGTGCTGGGGCACCACCCAGACGAGCAAGCCGCCCGGCTGCAGCCAGGGGCGGGTGTGGACCAGCCATTGGTATTCGAGACGGCCGTCCTCATCGTCATGGTCATATGGCGGGTTGCAATAGAGGAGGTTGTAACCTCCTTGGGAAGTGATTAGGTTCAGGTAACTGTCATGCAGGATGCGGATGGTATGCTCGTCGGCCGTAGCTTGGGAGGCAGTGAGTTGGTTTACCACTTCGCGGGCCGCCTTTGCCCGACCCTCATGTAGCTCTACGCCGAAAAGATCCAGACCAAGTTTTTCGGCAAAGGTAACTAAGGCCGCTCCCTCGCCAGCGCATGGATCCAGGATACGGCCGTCGTGGGGGGCGATGATGTGGGTCAAAATAATATCTATGACACTAGACGGGCATACATAGAAGCCTGCCACCTCAATATTGGCAAGTCGGGACATGGGTCTTTTCCTTATTTTACGTTGGGTTTTGATTGGGAATGAGAAGGGAAACAGTTGTTACGGTAAGAAATTCGGTGGTTCAGATTCAACGGCTTGAACATCACAGAGGGCATCCTGCTCATTCTTATCAAGCAAGGACTCCGGCTCGGCCACGCAAACGCTATACCAGAAACGCCAGTCGCTTAGAGCCCGCAGCATATGAGCTACCCGCCTGGCTTCCTCTGAATTGAGAGCCAGGCAGACTAGGCAATACTGGCCGTCTTGTTATTGGGAATCTACCCTATCTGGCGCGGTTAGCGCCATGTTTTCTTTTTATATACCGCTTGGCGCCATTCTTAGCCACAGTGATGCTGTAATTTTGTGCTGGATATCGTTCATCTTATATCAAAGACGATATTGTTTTCCCGCTAACCAAATTATCAATGGCGCAGCAATTCGAAATATGACTTAAAATAGAGAATTAGCGCAGACAAAAAACCTTGTTGGCAATAAAATCCGCCATTTGGCTCCAAAAGTGGTGGGGCTCACCGCCCCACAGTAATATGCGAAAAATGGGGCGAAAATTGATAAATTTTCTCATAAATGAATTGCATTTATGGATATAACCTTAAAAATGTTGGGATGGGGTTTTGCATCTGAGTTTGATAAATAACCCAATCCCAACCGATACGAAAGTAGCTGTAATGCCGTTTTTTTTGTTATCAATTTCATGACGACGACCCACCTTACACAACCATCGTCCCAGAGAGGTAGCCCATAAGTAATTGATGCTTAGGACCACTAACAAAGCATGTCGCGCATCTTGATCTGGCAGATTAGATTGTTGAATATGCCAACCGGCTGACTTGAAGTCACGAAACATCGGTTCGCAACCCCAACGACGATGACCTAGCCTTCTCAGCTGCGGTGCAATTGGCAAAGATGTCGTGCAATAACGCACTAGTTTTTGTGGCTCATGCGACCCAGAACGATATGGTTTGTGAAAGGCAAAAAAGTTGACCGGGCCAAAATTATGTGTCTTTGTCCAAAAGACATTGGCGGCAAAATAAGGGTGCGACGGCGTCACTGGTAGGTCTTTAACCGCTTGCCATTGCCAATCACCTAGATGGAACTGATTCCGGCTTCTTTGCCCTAAAATGAAGTCCCAATTGGTTTGACGGGTGATAAAACGAATCAATGGTACAGAGCCAAATTCGGCATCACCATGCAACACAATGGGTTGATTAGCAGGCATTAAAGTCCAAATTTTCTCGAGTAAATCCATTTGCTCCTGGGCACTGGTTGGTCCGAAATCATGGATTTGCCAAGCGATGGGACAAGCTTTGTCAATCCTCAATTTACGGCCGTTACCGCCAAACAGGCAGCCAACAATAACAGATGTGAATCCACAACTGCTGAAAGCGCCAGGGTTGGGGGGTGGGCGAGGTGAAAGGCGAAGCCTTTCGTTGCGGCATTGCCCGCAACGAAGGGTGGGCCGGGTGGGAAAATAGCTGCGGTCACCAGAGCGATCGCATTCCCATTGCCCCTCATCAGGAAGAAATATTCTCGCCGTAAGTCAGCTGGCAGTATTAGTAACAGAACAAATAATCTCTCAGGAGCTGAAATAGCTTGAAGCAAGAATTAATCGGTTGACGGACGGTGTTTACGAATTTGCTGCATGTGATACGCCTCGTTATAGGGCTGGCCGGTTTGCCACATTTTCCAAATAATCCCGACCCAACGGTTAGCCAGACAGCGAAAAGCGCTGTTCTTGTAATGGCCACGCGCTTTGGCAGACTTGTAATAAGCCGCCGCCCAGTCAGCTTGCTGGACCGAAACCATCGCATACTGCTGCATGGTGTCGCGATAATCCCGGTTACATGCTTTGCGGAAAAGAATTTGTTTTTTCTTACCACTCTGTTTGGTGACTGGACAAGTGCCCGCCAACTGACGAACTGCTTGTGGCGATGGAAAACGTTCACGGTCCTCCCCAAACAAGGCTAACAGCTTGGGCCGAAGCAACAAGCCGGCACCCGGCAGGGAAGCAAAAATGGCTTGGTCTGGATGTTGTAGAAAAAGCGCATGTGTCTCATCTGCGGCTCGCTTCTTTTCTTCGATGAGGGATAAGAGCAGGCCAGCTAGAAAAGCGATTTCTCCGGAATATGCTTCGGCTAGAAGCGGGTCAGCTTCTGGCGTTGGTTGTTGCAGCGCTGCATACCAGTTCCGAATCCAGGCAGCTGGATGACAGTGGTGATCTCGGCAAAATTTTCTAAATTCGTCCTTGCTGAGCTCCTTCAGTGCGGCCGCTGTCGGGTAAGCTAGAAGAAAGTGCATGGCTATCGGTATGGCCAGCTTACTAAAGGTTTGCAAAGGTTGGGGATAAACACGCAACAAAATGGCCTCAAGGCGATTGGCATGTTGAATCGTCGTCTTGGTCAGATTGTCGATATGATTGAGCTTGAGTTTAATCTGGTTGAGCAGAGGGCTATCCGAGCGCCAGGGCGCAAATCGTTGCCGGTCTGTTCGTAACAAGTCCGCTATCAACCGGGCATCGGTGCGGTCAGTGTGAGCGCCGCTGGCGCTGAATCGGCCCCGGCTGCTGTTGACAACGTTAGGCGCGATTACATACACTTGAAATTGGCAGGATAGGAGAAAATCGAAGAGGATGTTGTGATGTGTTTCAATGCCCACCAGACAGCACTCTGGCGGTACAGCAAACTTAGCGATTTTCTCCTTCAATTGTTTCAAGTCGGGGGCCGTGTTGTTGATGCGAAATTCAGTGAGAATAGCACCATTGATTGCCAGAATGGCAACGTCGTAATGTGCCTGGCTCCAATCGATGCCAATTAAAAGTTCTTCCATTTGACACCTCCAAAATTTGGAATCACCCTTGGCAGGACGCGGGTTTCTGCGTTCCTATTAAAGCACTCGTAGTGCGGCAAGCTTTTGACAGTTCTCCCGGTAGACTTGGGGGACGGTCCGCCCTGGGCACTCTTGGTGCAGGAGGGCGGGGGGTTCTCTAAATCCAAGCCAGTTGCCAATGGGTTTGACCTGAGAGCAGATTTGTTCTGCGTTTCAGTGTAACCCATTCGTGCAGCTGAAGGCACCGAAAATCACAAAGCTTCATGTAACATTTGCTGTGTCGTTTCAGATTTAGAACAGTCCGCCCCAGGCACTCCTGGTGCAGGGGGGTGGGGGGTCCTCTATCCAAGCCGCCGCTGATAGAAGCAGTCGAAAACAGATGCTTGTTTTCAGCGACCACTGCGTACTATGAGAAGTATAAGTAATAGGAATGGCTCGTTTGTGATAAGAAAGAGACACCATCAAAATGTCCTGCTCTTTGGGTATCCAATTGCTGCGGTCAATAACCAGATGCCAAATAGGCGTGCGATAGGTCTGGAGTGCTTGCTGGAGCAATAAGCGATAGATCGTATCGTCACCAAATTGCGTAGACTGGAAAAAGCGACTCAGAAAGCGACTGCGGCTCGCTTGCCGGGTTGGCCGTGGTAGCCAACGTGCAATATGTGACAGGTGAGTACTTTTTGCCAACATCACCGCACTACAAACAGCAGCCAACCGACGCAGTTGCCTATGATTGTGTGGTAAATAGCGGCAGAACAGCTTAAATATTGTATTTTCAAGGTACAAGTTGCTCATTTTGGACACCATTTCGCCTTTTTAGGGGCAAAATAGCAGTTTTGTCTTCATGAGCCAATTTAGCCTAAGTTAAATTATGAGAAAACATCGCCTGTTTTTCGCATATGTCTGTCAGGCGGTGAGAGTGGTGGGGTCTTGGAAAAATCATTCGATGCAACTAAAAAACGAGCTAATTTTGTCGTCTTACCTCTGGACAATTCCATATTTCGAATTGCTGATCAATGATAGACTGTTATGGTTAAAATGGTAAACTGGTGGTAATCTGTTACGACGTTCAACATCCTTATAGTTCGCTCCTTTTGACAGCAACTGCCTACACCTTCGCAGTCAAAACACTTCATTGCACAACTTAAAACTGCCAGACAGTAACCACTATTATCCTCGCATCAATGATGCTACAGTCGGACTTTGAACTTCTGTAACACAAAGAGGCAAATTTAATGGAAAATGCTGATCGCAGAGACAACAACAGCCAGATAGCAGATAGCCAACCAAGCGGCTCTTCTGCTGCCTCACTGCCCGCTATCACCTTACCAAAGGGTGGCGGCGCGATTCGCGGTATGGGCGAGAAGTTTGCTGCCAACCCGGTGACCGGTGCTGGCTCGCTGACCGTGCCCATCGCCACCAGTCCCGGCCGTTCTGGTTTTGGCCCCCAACTCTCCCTCGCTTACAATTCTGGTGCCGGCAATGGCCCTTTCGGCCTCGGCTGGCAGCTCTCCCTCCCCAGCATTAGCCGCAAAACAGACAAGGGGCTTCCGCGTTATCAGGACGCGGTTGAGTCCGATGTTTTCATCCTCTCCGGTGCTGAAGATCTGGTGCCTTTATTAGAAAATATTGGGGGTCAATGGGAACGTCATGAAGAAACACGTTCGCTCGATGGTATTGTCTATCACATTCAACGCTACCGACCGCGCATCGAGGGGCTCTTCGCCCGCATTGAGCGTTGGGCCAATCTACAAACAGGCGAGATGCACTGGCGCTCCATCACCAGGGACAATGTCACAACGCTGTACGGCAAAACGGCCGAATCCCGCATCGCCGATCCAGAAGATCCCACCCGCATCTTTAGCTGGTTGATTTGTCAGAGTTACGATGACAAGGGCAACGCGATTATCTATGAGTATGTAGCCGAAAATTCGGCCGCTGTCGACACATCCCAATCCCACGAACGGAACCGCTCAGAGCAAAGCCGCTCGGCAAACCGTTATCTTAAGCGTATCAAATACGGCAACCGGACGCCAAACCGAGACGCGCATTGTCAGGCGACGGATCCAGCACAGCTTTCCGATTGGATGTTCACGGTGTTGTTAGATTATGGAGAAGAACACTACAAGGTGTTTCCGCAAAACAAAGAGAAGGTGGCAGAAGGCCAACATGCCCATATCCAGGCAAGCATAGCCGGAAATGCAGATTGGGTGTTGCGCCAGGATCCCTTCTCTAGCTATCGAGCAGGCTTCGAGGTGCGCACCTATCGTCTTTGCCAGCGGGTGATGATGTTTCACCACTTCCCTAATGAGCTAGGTGTTGAAAACTGCTTAGTGCGTTCAACTGAATTTCTCTATGATGAAAGCCCGATTGCATCCTTTATTAACAATGTCATCCAATCGGGCTATGTGCATGAGGAAAACGGCCGTTATCTCAAAAAATCCCTGCCGCCCCTCGAACTGCGTTACAGTCAGGTAGAAATCGACGAAACAATTCATGAGGTTGATTCTACAAGCCTAGAAAATTTACCCTATGGGTTAGACGGTCGCAATTATCAATGGGTCGATTTAGACGGGGAAGGGCTGTCCGGCATTCTTACTGAGCAGGGAAACGCCTGGTTTTATAAGCCTAATCGTGGCAACGGCCGTTTTGGTCCATTGCAAACTGTGGCGCGTAAGCCTTCTCTGGCAGCATTGGGGCAGGGGCAACAGCAATTCCTCGACTTGGCGGGAGATGGCCAGCTTGACCTCGTCGCCTTTGACAGCCCAACCCCTGGCTTTTATGAACGAACAGCCGATCGCGATTGGGAGGTATTTCGCCCCTTTACAGCGCTGCCTATGGTGAATTGGCGCGACCCCAATCTGCGCTTTGTAGACCTCACTGGTGATGGTCATGCAGACATTTTGCTGACTGAGGATCGGGTCATTAACTGGTATCCATCGTTAGGCGAAGATGGATTTGGGCAGGTGGAGCGCACCTATCAGGCACTGGATGAGGAGCGGGGGCCCAATTTGGTATTCGCGGATGCTGACCAGTCGATCTACCTAGCCGATTTGTCCGGCGATGGCTTGACAGACCTGGTACGCATTCGCAACGGCGAAGTGTGTTATTGGCCTAACTTGGGTTACGGCCGTTTTGGGGCTAAAGTAACCATGGATAATGCCCCCTGGTTTGACACGCCGGGTCTTTTTGACCAGCGCCGCCTCCATCTGGCCGACATCGACGGCTCTGGCACAACCGACCTTATTTACATTGGCTCTGATGGCGTTACCCTTTATTTCAACCAGTCAGGCAACCGTTGGAGCGACCCTCGACCATTGCCTATCTTCCCCCATAGCGATAACCTCTCTTCTGTAACCGTTGTTGATTTGTTGGGCAACGGCACCGCTTGTCTCGTGTGGTCAACGCCACTCCCCGCCCACAACGGCCGTGTCATGCGCTATGTCGATTTAATGGGTGGACAAAAACCACATCTATTGATTGAGGTGCATAACAATCTGGGTGCCGAAACGCACGTCCAGTATGTTGCCTCAACACACTTTTACCTCGCTGACCAAGCAGCCGGCAAACCATGGATTACCCGCTTGCCCTTCCCTGTCCACGTTGTGACCCAGGTGGAGACGTTCGATCGGATTAGTCAGAATCGTTTCATTAGCCGCTACGCCTATCACCATGGTTACTTTGATGGGGAAGAACGCGAGTTTCGTGGATTTGGGCTGGTAGAACAGTGGGACAGTGATCAAAGCAGCGCGTATGGTGAGGCGACAAACATCGACGCGACCTCCTTTATGCCACCTATTCATACCAAAAGCTGGTTTCATACCGGATTTTATCGAGATAGGACACGTATTTCTCGCCTCTTTGCAGGCGAATATTACCGCGAGCCAGGTTTATCGGATGAAGCATTTGCCGCGATGCTATTGCCGGATACGCAACTGCCGGTAGGTCTAGCCATCGCAGAAGAGCGAGAGGCTGCGCGGGCATTGAAAGGACAAATGCTTCGACAAGAAGTGTACACCCTAGATGATTCACCCCAAACAGAACACCCTTACAGCGTCGTAGAGCGCAGCTATCGGCTCAAGGTGCTCCAGCCCAGAGAAGGAAATCGCCATGCGGTGTTCTACGTTTGTGCCTGCAATAGCGTTGACTATCATTACGAACGCAACCCGCATGACCCGCGTATCAGCCACCAAATGTCGCTAGAGGTAGACGAATTTGGCAATGTCCTCAAGGCGTTGGCGATTGGCTACGGCCGTCGTGCCAAAAACAGTCCGCTAACGGGGAAAGATGTAGCAAAGCAAGAACAACTGCTCATGACCTATACCGAAACGGCCGTTACCAACGCAGTTGATGAACTGGACAGCTACCGCACGCCGCTACCTTGGGAAGTGCGCACTTACGAGTTAACTGGCTATAGCCTCCCTGATGGAGCAGAGCAGTTTCATATTCAGTCGTTTGTGGCTGACGATTTTGCGCTGGTGCAAACGGCCGTTCCCATCAGCTACGAAACAGTGCCAACTCCCGCCCTTAAGCAAAAACGACTCATCGAGCATGGGCGCACTCGCTTTCGGGTGCACGACCTAAGCGGCCCTTTGCCTTTTGGTCAAATAGATGCGCTCGCCTTGCCCTATGAGCAATATAAACTGGCCTTTACCCCAGGCTTGCTCGACCTTTACACAGAAAAGATTGTTCGCGCTGATTTAGAAAAGATCTTGGCTAAAGAGGGGCGCTATGTGGTGCTTGATGGCGATGGGCAGTGGTGGATTCCTTCAGGCCAGATATTTTACTCCCCTGAGCTAGACGATGCCCCTGATGCCGAATTGGCTCATGCACGTCAGCACTTTTTCTTGCCGCACCGTTTTGAGGATGTTTTTGGGGAAACGGCCGTTGTCCACTACGATGCCTACGACTTGCTGGTGCAAAAAACCATTGACCCACTTAACAATCAGGTTCAGGTAACATCCAACTACCGCGTCTTGCAGCCTCAACAAATGATCGATCCCAACGGCAACCGTTCGGCTGTCCTTTTTGATGCGTTGGGCATGGTAGCCGGTCAGGCCATCATGGGAAAAGCTGGTCAACAAGCGGGTGATCATTTAGAGGCTTTTAAACCAGAGCTAACGCTGGCTGACATTCGGCAATTTTTGAGCAATCCGCAAGATTCGGCTGCTGCCCTGCTTGGCAACGCCACAACACGCAACATCTACGACTTGTTCGCCTTTATCGATGGGCAACAGCCAGTTTACAGCGCCACCCTGACGCGGGAACAGCATGTGAGCGATTTAGCAGAAGGTGAGGGCTGCCCTATCCAAATTGCCTTCACCTATGCCGATGGCTTTGGCCGTGAAGTACAGACAAAAGTGCAGGCGGAACCGGGGCTGGCCCCTGAACGTGAACATAATAGCAACAATCCAACGCGACCGGGTCGCCTAAAACGTGACCCAGAAAGCGGAGAACTCATCTTGTCTGAAAGTGATGTGCGCTGGGTGGGAAACGGCCGTACCGTCTACAACAACAAGGGCAAGCCCGTCAAGCAGTACGAACCGTTTTTCAGCACAAACCATCTCTTTGAAACCGAGGCGGAAATGGTAGAAACGGGCGTGACGCCCATCCTCTTCTATGACCCGCTAGAGCGCGTCGTGGCAACCCTGCACCCCAACCGCACCTACGAAAAGGTCGTTTTTGACCCGTGGCAGCAGACAACTTGGGATGTCAATGACACCATCTTGCAGACCAATCCACAGGACGACCCAGATGTGGGTAGCTTCTTCCAACGCTTGCCGCCAGAAGAATATCTGCCGAGTTGGTATGCGCAGCGGCAGGATGGGGCACTGGGCAAGCAAGAGCAATCGGCGGCAGAGAAAACGGCCGTTCACGCCAACACGCCTACTGTTACCTATCTTGATTCATTAGGACGGCCGTTTCTGGCGGTGGCCGATAATGGGGTGGATGAAAACGGCCGTTTTCAACGTTACCAAACACGTACTGAACAGGATTTGGAAGGGCAAACGCTGACGGTAATCGATGCGCTGGGGCGTACGGTAATGGATTATCGCCTGCATCCAGCGAATGACGATGAAGCGATTGGCTGGTTGCCCGGCTATGCTGTGTCCGGGAACCAACTTTACCAAAAGAGCATGGAAGCGGGCGCATGCTGGCTGCTGCCTGACGTGGGCGGCAAGCCGATTCGCACTTGGGACGATCGTGGCTTCCAGCGACGGATGACCTATGATGCATTGCAACGGCCGCTCAACATTTTTGTGCAGCCGCAAGATGAAGCTGAATTTCTGGCCGAGAAGACGGTTTATGGCGAAAGTAAGCCGCATCCGGAAGCCACCAATCACCGCAGCCAAGTGTGGCAAGTTTATGATGCGGCCGGAGTTGTTACCAGCGAAGCTTATGATTTCAAAGGCAATTTACTCACGGGAACACGCCAATTTTTGCGCGACTATCGGGGGCAGGTGGATTGGACGGCCGATCCCGACTTAGAGGACGAGCAATTCAGCAGCCAGACGCGCTACGACGCGCTCAACCGACCCATTGCCCTGACCACGCCAGACAACAGCGTCATTCGCCCCCGCTTTAACGAGGCCAATCTCCTAGAGCAGGTAGAAGCCAATTTGCGCGGAGCCGACGAAGCAACCATCTTTGTCAGCAACATCAACTACAACGCCAAAGGTCAGCGGGAGGCGGTTGTCTATGGCAACGGCGTCGATACCACCTACACCTACGACCCTGACACCTTCCGACTCACGCGGCTACACACACAGCGCGGTGAGCAGCCGCTGCAAGATTTGCGCTACACCTACGACCCGGTTGGAAACATCAGCCACATTGCCGACACGGCGCAGCAGACAATTTTCTTTAAGAATGAGGTGGTGTCACCTCACAATGACTACGCCTACGATGCTATCTATCGATTGATTCGAGCCAACGGCCGTGAGCAAATCGGCCAGACTGGTCAGCCAGAAGCAAGCTGGCGTGACGAACACCGCACCAATTTGATTCATCCCCACGATGGGCAGGCGATGCGCCGCTATCGCGAACAGTATCGGTACGATGAAGTGGACAACATTTTGCACCTAATCCACCGCGCCCAAGACGGCAACTGGACCCGCGACTACGCCTACGAAGAGCCGAGCCTGCTACAGCCAGATCGACAGAGCAACCGCCTGACCTATACCCAGGTGGGTGAGCGACAGGAACGCTATCATCACGACGAACACGGCAACATGATAGCGATGCCCCATCTAACCCAGATGACGTGGAACTATCAGGATCAGCTCCGTCGGGTGGCGTTGAACAATGGCGGCACGGCCTATTATCTTTATGATGCGGCCGGACAGCGGGTGCGCAAAGTAATCGAGCGACCCAACGGCACGCGCCAAAAGGAGCGGCTTTATCTGGGCGGGCTGGAAAGCTATCGTGAATACAACGGCAACGGAGAGGCGGTGACGCTGGCTCGAGAAACGCTGCACCTGATGGACGACACCCAGCGCATTGCGCTGGTAGAAACCTGCACCGAGGGGGAAGACAACTCGCCACAGCAGTTGATTCGCTTCCAGCTCAACAACCATCTCGGCTCCGCCACCCTAGAGCTAGATGCGCAAGCCCAAATCATCTCCTACGAAGAGTACACCCCCTACGGTAGCACTGCCTACCACGCTAGCCGCAGCCAAACCGAGCTACCCAAGCGCTACCGCTACACCAGCAAAGAGCGCGATGAGGAAAGCGGCTTCTACTACCATGGCGCACGCTACTATGCACCATGGCTGGGGCGATGGATAAGTGCTGATTCAGCAGGATTGGTGGACGGAAGTAATCTTTACCAATATGTGTCTGGAAATCCAATTCGTATATATGACTCAACAGGTATGGAAGGTGAAGATTCTCTAGTAACTGGATCGTATCAATCAGTCGCTGGGGATCATGTGCATCAGGTGGCCTCTCGAACAGCACAACCGGGAGCTAAACGAACAACAGCACCGCAAATAAAAGAAAGTTTATCCGTAAGTACGAAATCCCCATCGTATCTTGATAAGGCTGGGCAGAAAGTCGAATCTGCAATTAATCGAGCCGCGTGGGGCAAAGATTATGACAAATTGCCAGCAGGTGAAGCGGGTAAGGTACGCGTAACATCGAGCGGGGTAAGTACTGTGGGAAAGACAACAGCAGCAACTCCATCCACTTGGTTCGAGGATGTTAAATCGTATTTTAAACTTCGTGAAGCTGGAGTTCAGCCTGATAAAGCGGCAGACTTGGTCAACCGTTCAGGGGCTCAACTGGAGGCAGCGGGAGCAAGACCGCACCGGGTTCCACAGCCTCCTAGAAGTGCCCCTATGAGTGTAAAAGTTGGGCAGGCATTATCAGCTGAGACCCAAACTGTATCTACTGCAGCTAAGGCAGTTAGCACCGAACAAAATTTAGTAAAAGCTACCGTAGCCACCGCTGAGGCAGGCAGGATGGCAAAAGCAATTCAAGTAGGTTCGAATATTCTGAAGCCGTTAGCTCCAGTTGCACGTCTAGCATCTAAGGCAGCAACTCCAGTAAGTGCTTTATTAGTGGGTGTTCAATTTGCAACGGCTGAAACAACTGAAGATTATGTGGATGCTAGCATAAGTGCAACCAGCACTGCATTGCTTGCCTCTCCGCACCCTGTGGCAAAGGCTGGGGGAGCCGGTTTAGCTGCAGGTCAAGTAATTGAAAAGACGCTAGATGTCAGTGACTATGCATCGAGCGCAGGTATGTTTGTTAATGAATCTTTACAGAGCGCAGGGGCAAATGAGACGTTTAGCCTTGTGGCTGGAGGGGTAGCAACTGTAGCAGCGACCCCAGCATCTATTGGGGTTGCTGCAGGTCATAAAGCTTACAAAGGTGCTAAATGGGTTGCAAGTGAGGCTTATGAACGCGCGACATCTGATGAGTACACTTTTGTGCCATGGAAGTCACAATTGTGGTCTGATATTTTTGATTAGAAACGAAGGTGAAAACAGTGAAATACACGTTACCTTTTGAGAATAAATATGAGCGGTTCAAATAAACAAGAAAAATCATTATGGTCCAATGCTGGCAAATGGCTTGCTGGCATTGCAGCTACGGTTATTGCTGGACTCCTGTTATCTTGGCTCACACCAGGTCAAGACCCAGACCCAACATCAATACCTCCGACTGAACGCCCCCCTTCAGCAGAGGCCACCGACACACCGACTGTAACCGAACCTAAACCTGCAATATGGCAAGAGGGTACTTTGACTCTTCCTGTTAGTGGTAGCGATAGCGGCCAAGCGGCCGATCTTGATGCCGGTAACTTGTTGATGCTTGGTACTTCTGTTCCCGTCGACGATGCAGACATTCTCATCCGCCAATCACCTCATTCAATTGTTATTGAACCGGGTTTGTCACGGGGTGATGGGATAACGTTTGAGGCACGCTTCACAGAAGTAAATGATGCTTCAGTTGGGCAAGCGGAATGTACTGCCGCAACGATTTCCTCAAAGGCCTCTAATCATCTACAGTTGTTTTCAGACATCGATGTTGGCTCACATATATGTATGGTCACGACACAGGGGCGAGTCGCTGAGTTCGAAATCATTAATACGAACTTCTCCGGCTCATCTAACGAAGTAGAGATAGCCTTTATTGTTTGGGCTCGTGATCAGTAAAAGCATAAGTCATTTCACGAATGCTGCACCCATGTAGTGACAGAAAACGGCCGTTTTCAATCCCTCATCTCGCGGCTAACCGTGCTTAACAGCATGATTGGCACACTAGTGCAAAGAAAGTAAGGAGACAATACCATGCCACGATTAATTGTTTTACGACTACACCCCATTGAGCCAATCAACGGTGCCGACTTTACCAGCTATCTGGAGGATTTAAGCATCACCGTCTCCGACCTGGCAATGGATACACCGGCAGGGGTGCAGGTTGTGCCCATCGGCACGGCCGATTTCCTGCCGCTTGGCGTTGGTGGCGCGCCACCGCTGAACCCGCCAAACTATGACCCAGCGACAACCATTGCCCAGCACTTTGCAACCATACCTCCTAACATTATCGGTGATCCAATCACTTTTCGGTTTATGTCTGTGGCAACGGCCGTTATTCCTGTTCCTGGCACGCCAACTGAGTACCTTACAAGCGATTTGCGTCTAGAAGTCAAGCGCGGCACCAAGACCATTATCAAGCGCGACCTAGACTTTAACGTTCCTACACCAGATGAGCCCATGCCCGCCCCCGCCGGTTTTGCGGGGCTAGACCCTGTCAGCCTGCACATCGCCTTGCCCGCGCCACCCAAAGATGCTGACCTTGATTTAGCGGTTTTAGAGCTGCCGACAGACGGCACGCCACCCCCCTATGAAGACCTTTACAACGCGGTAAGGGCGGTACTGATTGCCGACCCAGACATTGTTGATTCGGATACAGCCGTTCAAGCCAAGCTAGAAACACTGACCCAAGCAGAGGCGAAGCACGTTGCTTACGAAATCATGTTCAACTCGGTGGTCTACCCGCCACCCATTCCCGACCGCGAACTGGCCGAACTGTACACGCTCGACTTTCCCAATCGTGACAACGATGCTGCGGACCAGGCACGCGATACCTTTGAGGCCGAACTGTTGGGTTACAAAGCAATCCGCAGTGCCCAAGCAGAACGGGCTACGGGCTATGTTTATGCGCTGGCAGCTGCCTTTAGGGCCCAGCAGTTAAGCCGAGAGGCGACACGAGTGGGCTTCAAATTCCCCGTGCATCCTGCTGCTCCCCCCGCCGACAGTGCGGGCAAAGTAAAAGAGGCCGAAGTCATTTTACGCAACGCTGCGGGAAATGCGCTCACAGCGCCCGCTTTTACAATGCGCCCCGAATATTTTTATGCACTGACTGCTTACCTACCCACCACAATTGACGCCGAGCAACGCTACCAACTTGTCACGTTACAATCCGAAACCCAGCTAGCCGAACAGATGCAGACGGCAATTGACAGCAACATTATCCAAGATAGCCTAGCCCCCAACCACTACCAAGCAGCGCGGCGACTGGTGGCTCTGGGACGCGCTAATGACCCAGCCCCAGAATGCATGATTGGTGCAGCAAATACGCCAGTAAATGACTTAGTGCAGGCGTGGCTCAACGTCACGGCCGTAACCACAGACGCTTTTTGGAGCAGTGTAGAGACCAACCACACCGAAGGGCATCTCGATCTGGTACTCTGTGCGTTGACCAATAATCATGCCGCTTTAAGTAATGCAATCAAAACGGATGCTAACCCGCCGCCACCGCCACCAATCCATCCGCTAGACACCTTTACGCCAATTAATAGCGTCGCGACATTGGCAGCACGCACAGACCGACAGTGGCGAAGCTTCTTTAACTCACTCGACAGTGCGCAGGAACCATTTAGTTTGCTGCCCGACTTTACTAAACCCGGTACAAAAGCAGAGCGAATAGAAGCCTTTATCCGCCATCTGCGTAAATTCTTGGCGGTAGTTAGCCAGGCAGCAGAGGCACCGATGCTTGATCCCAACACGCCACCTTTGTTGGGCGTTTCCCAATTTGACATTTTTCAGCGCTTTGCCAATGCTTACCAAACGCGAGCGGGCACGGCCTTTCTCTTTGGCAGCAGTTGGGATCAAGGACATTTACAGGGTGCCCTTGCCGATGTATTTCCGCTGGATGAGCAGGCACGGGCTTGGCTGGCGCAGGCGCTCAACACAATCGATGACCTATATGCGATAGCCGATATTGGCGTAACAGCCGTTGCCAACCAACCAGACCTGCGCTTTTCCATCATGGAAGCTCTTTTTGCGCGGGGCTTTACCGATGCAAACGCGATTGCCGCGCTCAGTCCAGAAGATTTCAGGTACGCCCTAACTGGCACGGTCGCTTACCACTTTGCCGAAACCCTTTACAGCAACGCGGGCGGGACGGGTGGCGAGACAACGCCTGCCCTCGAACCCGGCTTCCAAGCCATTAACCCCGACGGCCGACTGGTGAACTGTATCCCCCCAGCCCACCTCTCGCCGCTAGGCCCGTTTGCCTACCTGAACGAACTGCTGCGCGTGCTGCCCACCGCCACCTGTGAACAGCCACTGCCAGAGCTACAAATAAGAGACCAATCACTTGGTTTAGGAGAAGTGGCCGCTTTGCGTCGCGGCAATATTGGCAACCTGCACGTCATTCGCGCCAACCAAGACACGCCGCTGCCCATAATTGACCTAGTCAACGAAAGCCTAGAGCATTTGGTAGCCAGTTTACCCGGATCGACCAATGGCGCGATTTACGACACGGCCATGAGTGAGCTAGAGACACACAAGCTACGCGCTCCCGGCTCAACAGAAAAGCAAACAGACCCCTATCACCACGATGCAGAAAAACTGCTAGAAGCATTGCCAGAGCATTCTTCACCCGCTGTGCCCGTGCAGAGTGCTGCCGCCTATGATTTGCTGCGCACAGACTTCAGTGCGCCAGAGTTACCCTACAGTCAGCCGCTAGATACGCTACGCACCTACCTGAACCATATGGACACGACGCGCTATGCCGTGATGCGCCGCTTCCGCAAGGACATCACCACGTTTGTGCTAGACCCAGAGGGAGAGCCAAGCGATTTTCAGCGTCATCTGTGGCGCTATCCGGTGCGCTGCGAGATCGCTATTGAGTACCTAGGCATCACGACTGAAGAGTACGAGCTGCTGTTTAGCCAGGATATTGTTACTACGCCCACAGAAGGGCATTTGCTGCTCCATGAACTCTATGGCTTTCCAGCCGATACCATTGACGGTCATCCTTGGACCCAAATTGTTGTGCGCCTGCCTGAGTTCCTAGAACGAACTGGGCTGGAATACTGCGACTTTCGCGACCTGTGGCAATCCGAGTTTGTAAAGTTTTCTCGTGTATTCGCACCAAGTCAGCCCCGGCACAGCCACAATAACAATGAGGAAGAAAGGCAGGGAGATACAAGCTTCCCTGACTGCGACCCTTGCTGCTTGGACGATTACGTCATTCAGTTTGATGATCAAGAAGACGTGGAAGCGGCACTGGCGCAACTGGCCGTTTTTATTCGGCTGTGGCGTAAGCTACAAACGGCCGATCCCGCTCTCTACCGCTTTAATGAGCTGTGGCAAACCCCTTACACCTTCACCCAACTTAAGGATATTTGTGATGTGTTGGGGCTTTATCAGGATGAGAGCATCAACCCCGATTTCGTTTGTCAACTGGCAGCGATGCAAATGCTACGCGATCATTTTGCCATGTCCCTCACTGACGGCCAACCAACGCCACCAGGCGCAACTGGCGCAGCGCGGACCCATCTGCTGGCATTGTGGGAAGGGGCAGGGGCAGCTAAGTGGACGTGGGTGGTTGGTCACCTCATTGAAAAAATCCAGCATTACGCGCAAAGGCGACTGGAAGCCGATAAGCGATCACCGGAGTTTATCAAGCTGCTGGCGGAAAATCTAGAACCGCTTTCACAACTCATTGGGTTTAATCCAGGACGGCCAGAACACACTTGGCACGCCAGCCCGCGCCATACGCTGCGCTTTGCTGAACTGCTGGCAAAGATATACGCATCTTCGTTTGGCATTGGAGAAATCCTATTTCTCTTTACGGTGGATGACCACTTAGATGGGGATGACCCTTTTGAGCTGCAAACAGATGAAGAGATGTCTGACTCGCCGCTCGACTATGCAGACGACGAGCCGGATCATTCGCTGTGGGCTCTGCGGGATAAATTGCTGGCGGTTGAGGTGAATGACGAGGAAACGGCCGTTTACACCTGGGCTACTATCGAAAGTACGCTTCGAGATAAATTTGGCTATACGGCCGTTGGTCCCAACGACCCACTGCGTTCGCTCGGAGAACACTTCTTTCCCGCCATGCTAGAGGCAAGTGGCTATACCCTGTCGCCGACAGCGCATCAGTACCGCGTCAATCTGGCAACGCCATCGCCCGCGATGTGGAACACGGCTCCAGGCGGCCCCTTCCGCTACGACCCCGGGGCAAGTGAGTTATGGACAGAATTACCATTGGTGGATGAAGCTGCCCTAGAAAAGTTGAGCCGCATCCGACAGCTAAACACAGCAGAGCAAACGGCCGTTCGTGAACTCTACTTTTTGCCACGTGTCGATCTGGCTCATTTTGGCTTTATCTTTACCGATTTTGCCGAGGCTGAGGCCCGGCTCATCCAAGAAACAGACGAGGAAAAGCGCTGGGCTTACTTCCAACACGCCTTTGCCCACTTCTACAAATCTTGCCAAGTAATTACCCAGCACCTCACTGAACACGTCATTGCCAAAACTGAACAACCAGCAGCCGAAGAAGGGCATGATTTAGCCTGGGTCATACTGGGCCAGCTCTACGCCGACGAAAACCGAGCCACAACAACCTGGGAAGATAACAGCGGCGCAATGCCAACGCTCACCTGGCAAGCACAGCCGCATAGCGGTGCATTTGCTGCGCTCCTGGGATTACGAGGCACCGGGCTGCTGGGCGATTTTAGCGCACTTGACGGAACCTCGCTGTGGCGTGAGTTGCGCGGTGGAGTGGATGCCTTTGGTGAAACCCTAAACGGCTGGAATGCCCCCGTACCTACGGTGCTGCCCACCATGGACTTAACGCTCACCAATGAGCAAGCCAACTTTGTCGGTCTGCACAATGGCTTCGCCTTTTCGGCCGCGACCAGCGAAAGGCTGGGCGGGATGCAGGGCTTCCGCGCCACCTGGCACGGTGCGCTCCTAGTCGAGGAAGACGGGCCTTATACTTTCTTTGCTGGCGCACCAACCGAACCAGGCGCAACACCAGATTTTGAAGCAGCAGAAGACAATCGCTGGCGCGTTACGCTAGAGCGGGGGCAGCGCAAGTGGATATTGCTCAACCATCGCTGGGTAGGAGAGGATGCCCCCGCCGCCTCAGAAAGTTCGCTCAACTTACGGCGAGGCGTTTATGATCTAACAATAGAGTTCGAGCAGCCACAACCTGAGTTTAAACGCGCCGAGGATGTGTGTCCGCAGATGGCCGGCTTTCAGCTGAAGTACGCGGGACCGGACACGAATAATGAGAAGCTCACCATTCCCCTCAAGCGACTCTTTTACAAGCAAAAAGATGGGCCGCTAGATGACCAAATTGAAAAGTTAGAAGGGGCAGCACAGGTATTTTTGCGTGAGCGTTATGTTTCGACACTGCGCGATATGCGGCGCACTTACATGCGTAGCTTTAAAGCTCTCCTCTTCGCGCACCGCTTTGGGCTTTCTGGCAAGCCACGAGCGGATTCGGGTCAGTCGGAAATTGGATACATGCTAGCGCACGCTGAAGCGTTTGCCGGAACGTCTTACTTTCAACCCAATGTCAGCTTTGCGAGTCACAAAGCCTTCTTTAACTTCAACTTCCTGCCCGTAGATGATATTTATAGCCCTCCTAGCACAGGTCAGGATCGCCGCGCCGCGCCGACAACAAAGCGGCGACAGGCACTTTTTGACTGGTGGGAACGTCTCTTTGACTATGTCGATTTGCGTACCAACACGAAGAGAGCCCCGCAACAGCCAGTATGGTTGCTCTTTCATGAAGCGGCAGAGGCACATGAGGACAATCCCGCTCACTTATTGCGCCATATGGGGGTTGACCATAGCCATGTGGAACGGGTACTTTCATATTACTTAGGGTATAGCGTCACCAGTAGCGATTTAGAGGATGAACGATGGGCAATTCGTGTCTGGCGTGCGGAGATGTGGATCGACGCGCTGATGGCGGCCTTCTTCTGCCAAAATAACGACATTCGTCCAGCTCGACCTAACTTGTGGGCTGGGAATGACCCGCTGTTTCTAGAAGTGGGCGAAAGTGAGACGGCCAATCTGAACCTGACGCGCTTTGTACGGCGCGGCCTGATCGAGAATGGTGAACTGCGCCGTTATGCGGAGATTAAGACGCTTAACGACGGCCTGCGACTGCGGGCGCGGTCAGCGCTGTTTGCCTATCTATGCGGAATGGATCGGGTAACGCTGCCCTGGGGTGGTCACGTCGAACAGCCCAAAGAGCTGAGCGAACTGCTTCTCATTGATGTGGAAGTGGGCATTTGTGAAAAGGCCAGCCGCGTCGAAGAAGCGATTACAGCCCTGCAAACATTTATACAGCGGGTACGATTAGGGTTAGAGATGGGCGTGCTTAGTCCTGCTTTTATCAAGGCGTGGGATCGGCACTTTGCTACCTTCCGCATCTGGGAGGCGTGCAAGCAGCGCCATATCTATCGCGAGAATTGGATAGAGTGGGATGAGTTAGAAAAAGCACGCCAAAGTGAAGCCTTTCAGTTCCTAGAAGACCAGTTGCGGCGCTCCGCACTGACGATTCCGGTGCCAGGAGGCTTGGAACATTGGGACAGCCCTGAACTACCACCTTATCCGACACTAACATTGCTACAGCGTCGGGAGCCGGCCGTCATTGAGCGGCTACAGCCAATGCCTGAAGAGAGTGATTCGCGTTACGGCTTTGGCGTGATGGGTACGCCGGATCGGCACGCCCGACCAAGCTGGCTGGCGCCGCTACCCGGTGTGGATGTGCCTGTTCCTGACCCCGGAGATGACAACGGTGATGACGACAACGGCGATGATGATTCTGGGCCGCCGCCTGTGCCGATTGTGATTGATGACGCTGCCCCTGGGGAGCTCGCGGTGGCGGCTGGTTCGCCGCAAGCGATGTTCGATGCGGGTGCTGATTTGCCGTTTTGGATAGAAACGGCTGTTCGCCTTGGTGCTCGCTTTGTACGGGTAGCGGCGGCTGGCGTGCCGCCTGCGGCTACAGGATTTGCGCCCAGAAAAGAACACACGTCTGTCACTTGTTGTCGCGACTGTGGTCGTGACCATATGCCAATGGTGGATGAGTATTATTTTTGGCTGATAGACGGCCGTTATTATGAGATAGTCACGCAAGAGGCCGATATTGAAGGCATGGACTGGCATCTTGAGCACGATCAGCCTACGTTACTACATTGGGCAAGTGAATCACTCGTTTACCTAGCTTGGTGTCGGGTACACAATGATGAATTCCAACCGCCGCGTTGGTCTAGCCAAGGGATGCACGTTAGCGGGTCATCTGAACTTAAATACCTGGGCAGGCTGGCCGACTCGCTCCATTTTGAGGTCAGCGGCGGGGTGCTACCACCCGGTTATCCGGCCACACCTGCGCCGGGCTTTCGCTATGACTTGGCGACAGATGATGCCGTGGTGATGCCCTTGATTGAGGGAACGGCCGATGCGCCCCTGTTGCCAGGAGGGCTGCCGGTCTATCCTTTCTTTGCCCACTTCCCGCCGGGAAGCCCGTTGATGCCCCCTTCGCATTACAGCCCGGCTTTGGCAGTGGCGGCGGCATTGCGTGCCCATTGTCGCTACGAATCGGCGTTGAAATGGTATGAGTATGCTTTCCGGCCGCTGCAAGAAGATTTGGCTTGGGTATGGTGTCCAACGCCCTTTCCGCCGCCAGAAGAGCCAGAAGAACCAGATGATGATGACGACGATGACGGTATAAACGGTGATGATGTCATTTATCTTATGGCCGATTTGGACAACTTGGCAGGAGATGGCGAACCCATTCCGCTGCTGGTGGGGCGGCAGTCAGCCTGCTGCCAGCCAACAGTAGGTGTTACCGACGAGATTGCGCGAAAGCGCTCGCTGACGCAGCATTATTTGGAGACGATGCTCGATTGGGCTGATGAGTTGATGCGGGTCAACACGCCGGAGGCAGTGCAACAGGCGCGGCTTGTTTTGGATACGGCCGTTCGCATTCTTGGCCGTCATCCCCGCACAGTCATGGAACAAGACGAAAGCGAAGTTGCCGATGCATCCACTGTTGCACTGTTTATCCCCTATTACCCGGTACTAAACCCGCGCTTGCTTTCAATTTACGAGCGCGTTGATGATCGGCTAGATATGATCCATGCTTGCCTCAATGCATGGCGACTAAAGCAAGGTAAGCCAAACGTAGATATGCCCTACTGGGGGCATACGACGCTACGTGATGGCTGGCAAAGCACTGCTAGCGTCTGTTTAGACGAAGACGACTGGTGCAGCCCGGCCAGCCCCTACCGCTTCCTCTTCTTGGTGCAAAAAGCGCAGGAGTTGGCGAACGAAGTGCGTGGTCTGGGGACGGCACTGCTGGCCGCCTATGAAAAAGGAGATGCGGAATACCTAGCAGCGATGCGTGCGGGACAAGAGCGTCAGCTACACACCCTGACGCAGTCTATTCGCAAGAATCAGTGGCGCGACGCTGATTGGCAGGTGCAAGCTTTGCAAAAGTCAAAAGAACACGCACAGGAACGATTGCGCTACTACGAGCGTCTGATTCAGCTTGGTTTGAATGCGGAAGAGCGGCAATATGAAAATTGGACATATACCTCACTCGCCAGCCGCACGGCGGGGAATATTGTGGAGGCGGTAGGGCAAGTGATGCACTTGATTCCCGATCTTTACGTCGGATTCCCCTGCAACCAAGCGCATTTACCACTGGGGTCTAAGCTCTCCAATGTATTCTCTGCACTGGCTCGCATTGCTTTCACAGTGGCCGATATTGCCAGTACCAGTGCTGGACTTGATCTGACACAGGGAGGCTGGTTGCGACGTGAGGAAGAGTGGCATCATCAAACCACGATTATTCCCATCGAGATTGAGCAGATCGAGCGTCAGATTTTGGGCGCAGAGCGGAGGCGGGATGCAGCATTACAGGAGTTGAACAACAACCAGGTGCAAATTGAGCAGGCCACTCAAGTGCAGGACTTCTTACGCGACAAGTTTAGCAACCACACGCTTTATTTATGGCACCAGAAGGAAACGGCCGCATTGCACGAAAAAATGTACCACATGGGCATACATACTGCCCGCCAGGCGGAACGCGCCTTCAACTATGAACGTGGCCACACATCGCGAACATTCATCACCCCGGAGATCTGGGACAACCTGCATGAGGGGTTGCTGGCTGGCGACAGGCTGCAAACGCACCTGCGCCAAATGGAAAAGGAATACCTGGATGCCAATAAGCGAGAATATGAACTGACCAAGCATATCTCCTTGCGCCAGCATAATCCTTGGGCCTTTTTATATTTGAAAACAACTGGTTATTGTGAAGTGGAACTGCCAGAATGGCTCTTTGACCTTGATTATCCCGGCCACTACATGCGCCGCATCAAAAATGTGACCCTGACCTTGCCCTGTGTCGTCGGTCCATACAGCGGCGTGCACTGCCGCCTAACTCTGCTCAGCAGCAGTACCCGCATCGACCCTCGCCTGCGTCGTCCGGCCGCCGAGTGCTGCAGCAAGAACACGGTGGATAACGGCTACCAACCTCTGGCCGACGACCCACGCATCGTCAAACATTATGCAGCCACAGAAGCCATTGCCACCTCATCTGGTCAAAACGATTCTGGTATGTTCGAGCTCAACTTTCGCGACGAACGCTACCTGCCTTTCGAATACGCCGGGGCGGTCAGCCGATGGCGTATCGAACTGCCGCCAGAAAACAATTTCTGGGAAATGGAAACGCTCAGCGATGTCATTTTGCACGTCAATTATACCGCCCGCGAAGGCGGCTCCTTGCTGCGCAAGGCAGCCAATGATCTGGCTCAGGAACATCTACCAGATGACGGCTGGCGATTATTTAATGTCAAACACGACTTCCCTGAAGAGTGGCACCGCTTGCAGAACCAATCACCCCATTCTGATCGGGAGCGTGGGTTGGGCATAAAACTGATGCGGAATATGTTCCCTTACCTGCCTTCCAACCGACCCATATCCCTGGCTCGCCTAGTCATTCTCTTCGATGCGCCGGGCGCCGAACCCAGCGCGCACCACACGCTACAGTTTATGGTTGGTCAGTACCATGGCCCGCAGGAAAAGTGCGAGATCCGCAACGTCGTCTGCACGGCGACGGCCGAATGGCCTGAACTATTCACTGGCGTACTTGAACTCGATCCAATTCATCTGCGCCCAGGCAGCAAAACGACCATCGGGACCCTGCTTTTTCCTGAGGATATTGGCGAAGTGGAGCAGATTTCGCTGCTATGTCACTATTTTATGGACAGTGGCTATTAGACATGATTAATCCCAAATCTCATTCAAAGAAGAAGTGTGGTGGATTAGTCGATAAAAAGTAAAGTATAGGCGGTCTCCTGTTAAGGTATGGCTACTTGTTAACCTGAGGTTCAGGCAAAAATTTCAAACTGCCATACCTCAAGTTAATTCCCGCGTTTGTCGCAAAAGCGGATTCGTAGTCGAGTACAGATTTGCGGGCTTATATCTTATGTCAAGTGTTTTGTCAAAAGTCTAATCCTAAGTGTTGCTAACAATATCCTGTCAGAAAGCAATCGTTTGTGAGCGCAGCCCCGATTCCACAATGTTCTGCCACTCCGCCAACGCTGGCAGGACCCGCCAGGCAACGTAGCCTTGCCCTTCGCCGTTGTCCAGTAGGGTGATGAGGTTGTGTTCGCGACCGTTTTATGCACTTTTATCTTGTCAAAAACAAACGCCAGGCACTAATTGAGCATGGCGTAAAACAGCGGCGGAATCGGCTGTGTGCCATCATTCAAAAGATAGAAGGGCTGCTCCGAGTTCATTTCTTTCCAGCTGGCCTGCTTGTGGATCAAGATGTGGCTGACCCAGCCTCAAGGTAATGAGTATTACCAAGCGTCTAAAGGCTATCTTCTGTATGCGTTAGAAGATGGCCTTTAGACGCTTGGTAATCGGGTTAGTACAGGCTTATCTGCGGCGGACTCGTAAACCTCCCAGGGTTGCGACTGAGATGGTACCTGTCAACTGATTAATATCCACTTCCGAAAGAACCATTTTCAACAAATCGAGAATAGGACGTATGCCATCCTCGTCTGGTTGCAATAATAACACACCGGCGTTACTCACCGGTAGATGAGCACGAATGTCGCCAAAACCTTTGTCAGCAGTTAACGGAAACTGTTTGTTAGCCTGAACAGCTTGCCACAAAGAGGCATCTTTCCAACCGCCCATTCCTTGTTCAACAACCGTGCTGGCCTCATAGCCTCTTTCACGCAACCAGATAGCAGCAATAGGGGGAATATCTTCATCAACCTTGATATACATGACTTACCCAGCAAACGGTACCAGCACGTCTTGCCGCATAATATCTGCTGCATAGGCTAAGACAGCCTGCACTTCAATTACAGTCAGTTGTGGATAAGCGGCAATAATTTCATCGACTGTCATGCCATCTGCTAAACTGCCCACAATCGTTGTCACCGGAATCCGCGTTCCTTTGATACAAGGATCGCCATGATGTAAATCGGGATCGATGTCAATATGTTCTTTCCAATTTATACGACTCATAAAATTACTCCATCTCCAGTATTTGTTTCGCCAATCTATTGTAGCATAGGGTATCAAAATTGTATCTGGCGGCTTTGCAGTCCGGTTTCCAGGATGTCTTGCCACTCCATTCCTGTCGGCAGAGCCCGCCAGGCCACATAGCCCTGCCCTTCACCCTCATCAAGTAGGGTGATCAGCTTATGCGCACGGCCGTTTTCCCACAAATACCCCTCCCATTCCGGCAGCAGCGGCAGCGCCAGGCATTTGTTTAGCATGGGATAAAACAGCGGCGGTATCGACTGCGTGCCGTCATCTAATAGGTAGAAGGGCTGCTCCGGGTTCATCTCTTTCAGACTGGCCTGTTTGTGAATCAGGATGTGGTTGGCCCAGCCACAGGGCAGCGTGGCCTGGATTTTTACGTGCTCTTTCATCCCATCCAGCCGTATCCGCTTGCGGCCCAGCCAATGTACTTTGCCCCCGCCCACCA
>JAGQGA010000140.1:0-8587 GCA_020432595.1 Anaerolineales bacterium
GACCGGATTGCCATTGTCAAAAAAGGGACGATTGTGGCACAGGGGACAGCGCGGGAGCTAAAAGCGGCACTGTTGGGCGACCCGCTGCTGAAGTTGCAGCTAGACCGGCCGCTGAATGGGCTGTTGGAAGGGCTGGTGCAGGTGGAGCGGGTGGAGGGGAATGTGGTGTACTACCGAACGGCCGTTCCTGAAACCACCAACCCCCGCCTCATCCGCCACCTCACCGAGCAGGGCGTGGGCGTGATTTCGCTCGTGGAAATTGAGCGTAGCCTGGAAGAGGTGTACTTGCAAGTGGTATCAGAGGTGGGATGAGCAAGAATAGGACGCAGATTTTCCTGATCTTCCTGATCAGGAAGATTCAGGAAAATCTGCGTCCCATTGACAAAAAATGACTGCAAACAACCAATGGCATATGGTCAGCACAATTGTGCGGCGGGAACTGCGGGATGCGTCGCGGGATTGGCGCATTATTATTCCTATTTTGCTGCTCACGCTGGGCTTCCCGTTTTTAATGAACTTTACGGCGCAGCGGCTGGTGGGGTTTGCCACCCGCTATGGGGCGACGCTGGTTGCCAATCAGTTGATTCCTTTTCTGCTGCTGGTGGTAGGCTTTTTCCCCACCTCCTTCTCGCTGGTTATTGCCCTGGAAACGTTTGTGGGGGAGAAGGAGCGCAAAAGTTTGGAGCCGCTGCTGGCAACACCGCTGACCAACAGGCAGCTTTATTTGGGCAAAATGGTGGCGGCACTGGTTCCACCGCTGCTGGCAAGCTATTTGGGGATGGGCTTTTATTTGCTGGGGTTGCGGCTGACGGTGGGGTGGGTGCCAACACCGACGCTGCTGCTGCAAACGCTGCTGCTGACGACGCTGCAAGGGGTGATTATGGTGGCGGCGGCGGTGGTGATGTCGAGCCAGACGACGAGTGTGCGCGGAGCCAATTTGCTGGCGAGTTTTATCATTGTGCCGATGGCTTTGTTGATTCAGGGGGAGGCGGCGGCACTGTTTTGGGGGCAGTATGCGGGGTTGTGGTGGCTGATTGTGGGGTTGGCGTTAACGGCCGTTACCCTCATCCGCATGGGTGTCCACATTTTTAACCGCGAAGAGCTGCTGGGGCGCGATATTGATCAGATTCGGCTGGGGTGGATGTGGCGGCAAGTGTGGTGGGGGTTTACGGGGCGGAAAAACGGCCGTTTTCCCACCCCCCTCGCTTGGTATCGCCAAACCCTGTCGCTGCTGCCATCGCTCCGTTTGCCCGCGCTGGCAACCGCGCTGGTGATTGTTGGTGGGTTGGTGCTGGGCGGCTATTTGGGGCAGCAATATGCCCTGCCACCCGATTTGCAGGCGCGGTTCGTGGCCGCCGGTGATTTGTCACAGGTGCCACTGCTGGCCCCCGACACCTCGTTTGCCTGGGCGTGGACCAACAACCTGCGGCTGATTTTGCTGCAAATGCTATTAGGGGTGTTTACGCTGGGGGTGCTGGGGTTGCTGGCATTTGCCGTGCCTTGGGTGATGCTGGGCTATTGGTTGATGCAGGTGTGGCTGGCGGAAGGAAGTGTCGGAACGGCCGTTTTTTCCCTCTCTCCCCACGGCACCATCGAACTCATCGCCTTTCTCATCGCCGGAGCCGCCGCCCTGCGGAGCCACCTCATCTTTATTGCCCCGCTGCACCAACAAACCATTAGCGAGCGTTTTTTAACGGCCGTTGCCACCTTTTTCCGGCTGTTGCTGGGAGTCGTGCTGCCCCTGCTGTGGTTGGCCGCTTTTATTGAAATAAGCATCTAGCAGCCTGTCGGAAAAAGAATTTTTGGCCGCAGATTTCCCTAATTTAAGGACATTTGATGGTTAAAATCAGGTCAAATCCGCGTTTGTCTGTGTTTGTCCGCGTCCCATCTATTGCCACGGCTCAATGCCAGCCATAATTTGGGCACGGGTTCGAGCGGCGTGAAGGGCTTCAGACACTTGCGCCAACGTTTCCTCGTCGTTGCTTTTGCGGTCAACAAAGATGGGCGTGCCGATGTGGATGTGGAAATGGGCAAAGGGGAAGGGGACAAAATAGCTGTCCCACCGTTTCATGAGGTAGGTATGGCGAGTCCACACGCCAAAGGGGATAATGGCGGCTTCGGCTTTGCGAGCCAGAAAGGCCACGCCGGGCTTGGGAATATAGGCAGGGCCGTTGGGGCCGTCGGGGGCAATAAACGACTGCTTGCCCGCTTTCATGGCCTGGATGACGCGCAGCACGGCGCGGCCACCAGCTACAGGGTTGCCCGCCATGTCTACAGCGTAGGTTTGCGCCCCCAGCTTGTCGCCAAGTTGGTAGAGAATGTCGGAGCGTTCATCGCCACCCAGGCGCACTAGGCAGAAGTTGGGGCCATCATGGTGGCGGTCACGCCAAATGATGAACGGCCATACCTGCCCATGCCACATAGACCAGAGTAGCGAACGGCCGTTTGCCTGTGCCAGCGTGACGTTAGCCTGCCCTTCAACGGTAAAACGGGCGGTGCGTGCCACCAGCCGCGTATGGGCAAACAGGGCGCTGCCTTCAAATTGGTACCACCGGTCAGAAAGTTTGCTCATAAACGGCCGTTATCTCCAATTTTTGTACCCTGCCCGTGCCAGTGAAACACCAAGATAAGCGTTTGTCCAGAAGAACCAGGCGTTGAAGAAGGGGGTGAGCCAAATGGAAATGCCAAACAGGGAAATCAGCAGCAAATTTTTGCGCCGACTAGAGAAAACCCAAAAGAACGATGGGAAGGGAATGGTGCTGACCATGAGAAGAGCAACGACGATGACTAGGGGAAGCATGGCTGTATCCGGGAAATATTGTTCTGGGGTTACAATGTCGGAAAGGACGGCCAGTGCTAGTGTTGCCCCACCGGTGGAAATGGTTAGCCCAGCAGAATCTTTGCTGCCGCTTTCTTTGGGTGGTAGCAGATTGAAGCGTGCCAGCCGGAAGGCTCCTGCTAGAGCAAAAAAGACGACGGTCGGCCACAGCAAAAAGGGGTTGATTTCTTCGTTTCGCATGTGGGCAAAAGCGATGGCGGTGGGGGCGGCTCCCAAGCTTACCATGTCTACCAATGAATCAAGCTGGAGGCCAAATTCGGAGCCTGCTTTGAGCTTGCGGGCGGCATAGCCATCGAACAGGTCGAGGATATAGCTGCTGAGGATGAGCAGCCCCGCCCACCAGAGAATGTTGCTGGCGGAGAGCAGGATGGAGACGATGCCGCAGGTGAGGGAGATGAAGGTGATGCCGTTGGGAATGAGATAGCGATATTTGCTGTTCATAGGTTGCTCCACGTTGGGAAAAATGGGTGTGTTAACGGCCGTTTGTCAAGGCTTCTCTTCCACGGGTTGTAAACGGGCAATAGGCGTCAGCCCACCGTAAACCTTATCCCCAATCTTGATCAAAAGCTGGGCGTTGATTGGCAAAAACAGATCGAGCCGCGAACTAAATTTGATCAGACCAAACCGTTGTCCGGTGGTTAATACATCACCAGGACGCGCCATATTGACACAGCGCCGCGCCAAAATACCGGCAATTTGCTTAATAAGCACTCGCCCGTAGCGCGATTCGGTTATCATCGCCACATACTCGTTGACTTCCGACGCTTCTGGCCGGAACGCCTGTAAAAATTTGCCCGGCTGGTGGTCTACCAGCGTTACCTGCCCACCCAACGGGGTACGCTGGATATGGACATCGGTGAGGCTGAGAAACATGCTGATCCGCAGTGCTTGGTCTTTAAGATAGCGCGGCTCTAATTCCTGGATGATGGCAACGATTTCGCCATCGCCAGGGGCGACAACCAGCCCCGGCTCATCAACTACCTGACGGTTGGGGTCACGAAAAAAGTAGAGGACGAGCAGCCAAAGGGCGACAACAAGAAAAAGAAACAGGCCAGTGGCGATGTTGGGCCAGCGCAGCCAGAAAGAAAGAGCCGGGAAGATGCCCAGCGTTATCCGTAAAATTGTTGAACCACTTCCTTGAGCGAAGGGCCAACGCGAATCTTTACCATATGAATTCATACGACTAAAGATTTTAACATTGCCCTCGAACGGTGACAAAAAACTGGTAGAATTCTCGCCCGATCTGTGATCAAAGGAAGGGTGAGTTTTTGAACGTATGTGGAACACGGGTGGAAAACGGCCGTTTTTCGGCCTAACGCGCTGGTTTTGGCTGGGAAACCTGCTGCTGTGGCTGCTGCTGGGCTGGGCGCAAACCGAAGTTGTCGTCATTGAGGTTGTGCAAGACGGGAGCCGCTGCCGTGCCTTGCTGCCCGAAGGGCGCAGCAGCGAGATTACTTGTTATGGGGTTGCCAATGGCTCCGTAGGGATTTACCAGCCGGCTCAGCCTCGCTGGGCGCAGGTGGCAGCGCGGTTGCCGTGGGACTGGGTGTGGGAACAACAGGCAGCATTGCAACTGCCAGCTTGGCAGCAAACCCCGGATGGGCTAAAGGTGACGGTGCCGCAGTGGGGGCTGGCGCGACGGCAAACGACGCTGGTGGAAGGGGCAGACAGGGTCACGGTGCGGCTGCGGCGGCTGGATGGCGAGGTGGGGGTGGTGCTGCTGGGGGAAAACGGCCGTTTTGGATACACCTTCATTGTTTCCAGCGACAATCGGCGTGGGGTGTGGTGGCAGTGGCAAGACGGCCGTCCCACCGTGCCGTTGGAGGGTGTGCCGTTTCAAAAGCCCGTTGTGGCACAATTGCAAACCTTGACCCGCAAAGTCATTGGCACAACCTGGGGTATTTGGCTGTTGTTGCCGCTGGCGGCATTGTTACGGCGGCTGGTTAGCCAGATAGAGCAGGTTCGACGACAGACGACCGACCAACGACCACCCTTCGTCGTCCGTCGTCCGTTGTCCATCGTCCCGTTTCCTCTCAAAATGGTACCGCTAATCTGGCTGGCGTTTGCCCTGGCCTTGCTCATTGCCAGCCGCGTGCTGGAGCGTGTGCCACATGTGCAGGATTCCGTCACCTACCTTTTTCAGGCGCAAACCTTGGCGCGGGGCAGCCTGACCGCGCCCGCCCCACCCTTGCCAGACTTTTTTACCCAGGAGTTTTTGCTGGTGCGGCAGGGCAAATGGTTTGGCAAATATCCCCCCGGTTTTCCGCTGCTGCTGGCGGTGGGGGTGCGATTGGGTGTGCCTTGGGTGGTGAACCCACTGTTGGCGGTGCTGTCGCTGTCGCTGCTGTTTCAACTGGGGAGGAGGCTGTATGGGCGTGAGGTGGGGGTCATAACGGCCGTTCTTGCCCTCGCCTCCCCCTTCTTTGTCATCATGACTGGTACCTACATGGCGCACGTGGCCGAACTGTTTTGGGTGCTGCTGTTTATGGTGGCGTGGTTGGCCGGGCAAAAACGGCGGCTGGGGTTGGCGCGGAGGGTTGCTTTTTGGAGTCTGGCGGGGGTGGCGTTGGGCATGGCACTGCTGACGCGGCAATTTGCCGCCATGGCCGTGGGGGTTCCCTTTGCCCTGCTGACACTTTTACAGAATATTTTACGCAAAGGCGCAAAGACGCAAAGACCAAAAGCCTTTTTTTGCGCCTTTGCGCCTTTGCGTGAGCTTCAAGTAGGGCAGTTGGCTGTGGTTGGCTTGTTAACTGGGGTGGCGGTGGGGCTGCTGCTGGGCTATCAGTGGCGGGTGACGGGCAATCCGTGGCTTGACCCGCGCCTGCTGTTTTGGCCGTATGACCGGGTGGGTTTTGGCGAGGGGGTGGGCGAGTCGTCTAACGTCATTTTGTTTGATAACCGGGGGGCTGTTCTGGCACTAACCTGGGTGATGGACCCAACCCAACCGCCGCGAGGCCATACGCTGGCGCGGGGGCTGTATAATGTGAAGCAAAATTGGCTGGCACTGGCAGCAATGTTTTTGGTGGTGCCGGGTGGTTTGGCACTGGTGTGGCTGGGGGTGCTGGGGCGCAGGCCGGTTTGGGGGACGTGGGTGCTGGGGGGAACGGCCGTTTCTGGCATCACCGCCTACATTTTCTACTGGCATCCTGGCATTATGTATGGGCCGCGCTACTTTTACGCCATTTTACCGGCTTTGCTGCTGTTGGCTGGGCAGGGGTTGAAAACGGCCGTTGGTCAACGCCAAGTTGTTGCTCTGCTTTTGGGGCTGCTGCTGTTGGCTGGCATTGTGAAGGCACCCCAATGGGCGGCTGCGTATCGGGATTTCAACTTTGTGGATGGTGATTTGCTGGCGCAGGTGCAGGAAACGATTCAAACGCCGGCATTGGTGTTTGTCGGCAGCAAAACGGGGGATTGGTGGGATTATGGTGCTTTTTTCTCGGCCAACACCCCGTGGCTGGACGGCCCTATTGTGTTTGCCCGTGACCAGGGGGAAGCGGCTAACCGGCGGCTGTTGGCGGCGTTTCCCAACCGGGTGGCGTATGTGTGGCGGGACGGGGTGTTGGTGAAGCTGGGGGAATAGGGTGGTGCGGAGAAACGGCCGTTTTTCATGACTTAGTCCGTCGTCTGTCGTCTGTCGTCCGTCGTTTTCCCGTTGGTAAACCGTGTTCGCCGCCAGCAGGTCGCTTTGGTAAACTTGCGCCCATGACAAATCGAATGCAAACATCCTGGTTGGTGGTGGCTGTGGCCGCTGTGGTGGTAGTGGCAGCATTGGCGTTGGGCTGGCGGCTGCTCAATGGCGATAGCAGTCTGCTGCGAAATGTGGTGGTCAATAAGGCGACTATTACCCCCAACGCTGACGGATCTGATGATGCCACGCTGATTTCCTACGAAATTTCGCGTAATGCTACAGTTTCTATCTTTTTTGAGAATGCTGCCGGGGAGCATTTTTACTTCCGGCAGGAGAAGCCACGTGGGGCGGGGGCGTATTCGGTGCTGTTTAGCGGCGTGGTAGATGGCTATGTGCTGCCGGATGAGCAGGTGGAGGGGGAGGTGCTGGCGCGGCTGCTGCGGGATGGGAAGTATACGTGGTGGTTAACGGCCGTTGATGAATCCGGCATTACCGAAACAGCACAAGGACAGCTAATCATTGCCGATGCCGACCCCGACCTGCCGGAAATGCGAAATTTCACCCTCAGCAAACAGCTTTTTACCCCCAACCGGGATGGGATTGATGACCGCGTGCAGGCACAGCTCTTTTTAGCCAAGGATGTGGCCGATTTGCAGGTCTATTTGCTGACTCCCGAAGGGCTGGAAATGCGCGTGCCAGAGCTGGAGCGCGATGTTCCGGCCAATGGTTCCGGCCGACATTATTTTGACTATGAGGGTGGGGTGGACAACGGCGAAACACCGCCGCCAGATGGTACGTACCCGATTTTTGCCGTGGCGCAGGATTTGGAGGGGCAGCGGATGCGGGTGCAAAGTGAGCTGACCATTCAGTTCGGCGGGGTGCCGCGTGCCGACATTTTTGCCCCGCCCAATGGCGAGACGGTGGCCTGGGATTTAACGGCCGTTGCTCTCTGCGACACCATCCACTTCACCCTCACCATCTCCAACTACGGCAACACCCCCATTCGCACCACCGGGCCGGAACCTGGCACAGTGTATGACTCCGACTGGAACTACAACACCCTCGGTTGGCACACCGAATCAGGTGCGTGGCGCGTGGCAATTGGCTATGAAAACGAGCTAACCAACTACCCCTATCGCTGGGCCATTGGCAACACCGAAGATTTGCAGGAAATAGACGGCTACTACTACCTCATGCCTGGCGACCGCGCCGTCGTTACCGGCGGTATCCGCGTCGTAGACGTGTTTGGCGACCGCAATCCCCAGCCCATTTGGGCTGGGCTAATTCACGAAGACGTGGAGATTGCCCAATTCAACACCCACGTTGACCCAAATGCCATCCTCGTAGACATCCCCGATGCTGCCAACCGCCAACCATGCCCATCCCGCGACATTCCCCAAAAACCTGAAACGCCATAAACGATAGTTGGAGACGCATCATCATGCGTCTCTACAATGTTGCCCCGCGTTCATAGATGCAGTATCATCGGCACAGTTGTTAAAAGATGCTGGGTTACTGTCTGTCAATATCCCCATAGCCCAGCCAGTTCCACAAAAAGGTTAGGAGAAATGAATAAACCCAAAATACGCAAATGGTCTATTGTTGGTCTAATGACCCTGTTGGTTGTGTTGGTTGCCTGCCAGCCCACAACGGTAGAGGTCACTCGCGTGGTGACGGAAACCCAAGAGGTAGAAGTTCCCGTTGAAGTGGAAGTGCCGGTTGAAGTGGAAGTAACCCGCGTGGTGACGGAAACCCAAACGGAAACAGTTGAGGTGATGGTCGAAGAGGCGATGCTCGGTTCCGAAGAACGGCCGATAAAAGTTGTCTTCGTCCCCTCCGTGGAAGTGGATGCCATCATTTCTGGCGGCGAAGTGCTAGCCCAAGCGTTAGAAGAAGCTACGGGGATGAAATATGAAGTCAGTGTACCGACAAGCTATGCTGCCACCATCGAAGAGATGTGTGCTTCCCCTGATGACACCATCGGCTTTATCCCGGCGCAGGGGTATGTGCTGGCAAATAATCGCTGTGGCGTGACGGTTGGTGCGGCGGCTGTGCGCTTTGGTCTTTCCTGGTACGCTGCCCAATATGTGGTGCCAATGGACAGTGACGCGCAAAGC
>JAGQGA010000140.1:8685-10131 GCA_020432595.1 Anaerolineales bacterium
TGGTGCGGCGGCTGTGCGCTTTGGTCTTTCCTGGTACGCTGCCCAATATGTGGTGCCAATGGACAGTGACGCGCAAAGTCTGGAAGATTTGGCTGGCAAGACCTGGTGCATCCCGGATTTCGGCTCCACCTCTGGCTATCTCTACCCCAGTGCTGAATTTGCCAAGTTGGGTATTGAGCCAGGCGAGATTGTGGAAACCGGTAGCCACAACAACTCTATGCTCGGCGTTTACAATGGTGAATGTGAGTTTGCGACCGCTTTCTTTAGCCCGCCACTGCTGCCAAACTTTGGGCGTGCCTGGGCCTATGGCGTAGACGACCCGGAAATCTGGCGTGAGGCTGGCGTTAGCCCCGTTCGTACCGAAGAAGGCCGTACCTTTGTCAATGGCGATCCGGCTGAGGGTGGTTACCGAATTCTGGATGCGCGTTCCTCCGTTTCCGATACTGCGCCAGACATCTTTGACCGGACTCGGATTTTGGCCGTTACGGCTCAAATTCCCAACGACACCGTTTCCTTTGGTCCTGAATTTCCGCTGAATACGGCCAATAAGATTGTGGATGCGTTGATTGATTTCACCGCTTCGGAAGCCTGTGCAACCTCCATCTGTTCAGAAGAGTTCTACAACTGGACGGGGTTGGAAGCCGTGACCGATAGCTTCTATGATCCGGTGCGCGATGCGATGCAGTTCCTGGGTATCAGCGAAGATGATATTCTAGGCGGTTAAGGCATTGGTTATTCGTTAAGTTCATTTTTATGAGTAATCAGTAATCGGTAAACAGTAATCGGTCTAAGCGTGACTGATTACTGTTTACTGATTACCGATTACCGATGACTGTACCCCCGTGCTACGAGTAAAAAACCTGACAAAAGTGTATGAGGATGGGACGGTTGCCTTGAAGGATGTTTCTTTTGAGGTGCCGGCCGGTGAGTTTGTGGCGGTGATTGGGCTGAGTGGGTCGGGCAAAAGCACGCTACTGCGCTGCATCAACCGGCTGATTGAGCCAACCAGCGGGGAGATTTGGTGGGACGATGTGGAGTTGTCCCATATTACGGGGGAGGAGCTGCGGCGGGCGCGGCGGCGGATTGGGATGATTTTCCAGCATTTTAATCTGGTGGATCGCTCATCGGTGCTGCGGAACGTGTTAAGCGGCCGTTTGGGGTATGTGAACCCGCTTGCCAGTCTGCTGGGGCGCTTTCCCGAGGCGGACGTGGCGCGGGCGTATGCCAGCCTGGACCGGGTGGGGATTCGGGACAAGGCGCTGAACCGGGCCGATGAACTCAGCGGGGGGCAGCGGCAGCGGGTGGGGATTGCGCGGGCGTTGATGCAGGAGCCAGAGATGATTTTGGCCGATGAGCCGGTGGCGAGCCTGGATCCGGCGTTGGCTCACAGCATTATGCGCCATCTGCAAACGATTAACCGTGAGGACAAGATTACGGTGCTGTGCA
>JAGQGA010000141.1 GCA_020432595.1 Anaerolineales bacterium
GGCCGGGGTACATTGGGGCGATTGCGGCCGATTTTGCCAATGACCCCAACGTGATGGCACCACCTCATCTGGTGTCGTTTGCCGTGGCACAAGGGTGGTATGTGCCGGACGGCACGGGGCTGTTTGATGTGAACAAGGTGTATGGGGATGGAAACGGCCGTTCTGCCGGGGTGCGCCTCATCGAAGACGAACTAACCCGCCTGGCTGCAACACGTAAGCTCACGCTGGAAGACATCATTTGGGCGGTGCGCCACCCGCAGCTAACGGGCGACACCGCCGGGTATGGGCAAATTGTGCCGCTGGCTCCCCAGCCTTACCCTGAACTCCGCTGTCTGTGGCACACACAGTCGGGGTCAGTGGCCGCGCCATTTGTCCCCGTCTTTTTGGGCTGCAGCAACCTGCCGCCAGAGTTTAAGCAGCACCGCTACCTCACCCACGACGAATCGCGCCGCTTTGTGGACGGGCGTAAGGGGGCAGCGAATCAGTCACAGGTGCCGCAAACGGTGGAGGCAACGCGCTCGGCGTTTCGGGCAGTGAAGCGGCTGCTGTATTGGGTGCTGGAACATCATGAGGAGCTGTTGGGGGAAATAACGGCCGTTTTCCAATCTCACGAAGCCCGCCTCATCGCCGAACACAACGACATTGTAGCCACCGCCGCCACGCTGCTCCATGCCAACCAGCCAGAGCTGGCGCGTCGCTACCTGACCTATTACAGCCAAACGGAGCTACTCAATGGGCTGCGGCTGGTGGAAACATTGACGGAGTATGCCGAAACGCGCAGTCGTCTGCGGCATGGGCTACGGGAGACGGTTGGTAGTCAGGAGCCGGGGCAGGTTTGGTAGCTATAAAACTCGTTGTTACTGGCAAAAACAAAACGCCAAAAGGAGACCTTCAATGTCTAATAATGTATATGGGATTGATCCAACTGTATTGAATTCGTCTGTTCTCACGGGCAAACGTTCAGTAGATGCCGGGATTGGGTTCGGGGTACCACGCAGTTTTCCTTTCCAGAAAGCGGTTCCACTAACTGACTCGTGGACTATTACAAAATATCCAGCGACTCCGGTGTGGTCGGCTGAAGCAAACGACGGCTTCCTGCGTTTTGAAGCCGCATCGTTACAAAACACCAATCAAAGTGTCCAGGCTACGCTCAACGATTCTTTTTCATCAACCAATGCTGTTATTACCATAGCTTTTCAGATACGGGTAAATACGGTAAACACGCTTCCGGTAAGTTCCATAGGTTTTAGCCTTCCCCAAGGTCTAGGGCTTGTGCTGTATCCAGATGCCCCTGCGGCTTACTACTACAAATATGTGGACGAGAATCGCATTCTACAACAGTCTAAGATCAAAGCTGACGGGACGTGGCACCGTATTGTCATGACCATTCAGCAAAGTGGAAATGTGATAATGCTGTGGGAAGACGATGAGTTGATGTTTACCTGGAATCCGGTTCAGCCTATTGGTGAGATTGTGGAAGCCGCCTTTGGCGTTTGGACAAATGGCGGCAGTGGCAGCATTGACCTCGGCAATGTGACCGTTTTGGTCGGCCTGAACCAACAAGCGCGGCTTAACCGAGCGGTGGCCCAGCCGCCCCAAGATTTTCTGACAGCACACACGACGGCTTTGCAAGAGCTGGTACCCTATATAACAAGCGCACTAGCGGCAGCCAAACCCATTGCAGATGCCTTACAGACAATTAGCGTGGGGCCTGGTGCCCTCTTTTGGGGGTTGAGCATTAGTTCACAGCTGAGCCAAGCGGCGCAAGCTATGCAGCAGGATCCCCGAATTACCGCTCTGGTCAGCCGCGCTAAACAAGATTTGCCAGTACAAACTGACGCTTCATTCTATATTGGCGTTGGGATGAGTGCCTCGTTTCTCATCTCTGGAGGTTATAATCTAGGCTTCCTGCTCCGCACGCCGGGTACATCTGAACCGCAATTTGCCGCCCTCACCTTAAATGCTGGAGGTGCTTCTAACATTGGAATCCAGGGAACTATTGAGCTGGGTTTTGCTAACCCTAGAACGCCTAAAAACTCTTTGGGCTTGGGTGCCTATGTGCAGGTTGATATGGGTGAAGTTTTTCAGGGTAGTATTGGGCTTTCAGGTGGGGTTCCTTTAATGCCAGGAACCAATGCTGGTTTCGCCGTGAGCGGTGGTGTCGGCATCAGCGTTCTACCTATTGACGTTGCTGCTGGGTTATCCTACACCTTCGAAATGGCGCAGCTTTAGACGCTTTGCACCGAGCGATCTTTAGCTAATCATGGCAGATGAGGAGGAATAACGGCCGTTCCGCAACTCGCCTAGTTTTCGTAGGGAATAAAGAGTGGGGAGTAGAGCGTGTTCTACTCCCTACTCCCCACCCCCTACACCACCTCATCCAGCCGCAGCAGCGTTTCCAGCAGCACCCGCCCCCCATTCACATTGTCCTCCGGCGCGGTGTATTCATCGGGTGAATGGCTAATGCCCCCTTCGCTCGGCACAAAAATCATGCCAATGGGGCACAGTTGGACAATATTCATCCCATCGTGCCCGGCTCCGCTGGGCATCACCCGGTGCGATAGCCCCAACGCCCGGCACGACGCGGCAATTGCTTCCATGATGCGCGGGTCGGCCAGCACCGGCTCCTTATTCTCCACAAAATCAAATGCCGCCCCCACCGCTTCAGCGGCTAAACGCAATTCGGTTTCGGCAGCGTTAAGAACGGCCGTTTCCAACCCCCGAATCTCCACAGAAAGCTCCACCCGCCCCGGAATCACATTTGCCACCCCTGGTGACACCGTTACTTCACCCACCGTTCCCACAATCCCATGCGCCACCGCCACATCCCGCACCCGCAGCACATAGGGCGCGGCCAGCCACAGCGCATCGCGGCGGCTAGCCATCGGCGTGGTGCCAGCGTGGTTGGCATAACCGGGAAAAACCACCTGATAGCGGCGAATGCCGACGATGCCAGAAACGACCCCAACGGCCGTTTTTGTCCCCGCCAGCAAGCCCCCCTGCTCCACATGCAGCTCCACATACGCCGCCAAGCTGCCCACAGGCCGCGCCGCCTCGGTGATGCGGTCGGGGTCAAGCCCAGCTTCACGCAAAATGTCGGCCAGGGAACGGCCGTTCCACCCCACCCGCTGCAACAGCCCCACATCATAATTGCCCGCCATCAACCGGCTGCCCATCGTCCCCCCAGCCATTGTCGCCTCCTCGGCAGCAAAATTAATGATCGCCACCGGATGGCGCAGCCGCACCCCCGCCGCTTGCAGCGTCCGCACCGCCGCCAGCGCCGCCAGCACCCCCAATGCCCCGTCATATTTCCCCCCGTGCGGCACGGTGTCGGTGTGGGAGGCCAGGGCAATGGGGGGCAAATCTGGCTCGGTGCCGGGGTAAAGGGCAATCGTGTTCCCCGCTGCATCCTCCGTCACTGCCAGCCCCAGCTTTTCCATTTCACCGCGCACCCAGGCGCGGCCGGCCCTGTCCGCCGCCCCATACGCCAGCCGCACCATCCCGCCCGTCGTCTCATCCACCCCAATTTGCGCCAGCACCTCCAAATCGGCCAGCAGTTGTTCGCCGTCAAACATTGCCTGCAAAGAATTGATTGTCATCGCTACCTCATGATCCGGGCGTATGCAATACGCCCCTACAAATGCCGCCCTGTAGGGGCGTATTGCATACGCCCTTTCTTTATTACCCGCAAATGGTATGGACAATTCCAACCACAAGCAAACAAAGATGCCTGCCACCCTTTTTTGCGCTACCATCACCCAATCTGTAGAGCAATTTTGCAAAATTGCTCTACGCACGCAAACATGACCTAATGGGGAAACTGTAAGTTTGGGGATCAATCTCCAATCTCTAATCTCCCAATCTCTATCCAGGAGGCCACATGACCAACGGACTTGAACTAATTGTCAACGGCAAGACACACTGGGTAACGGCCGTTCCCGAAACCCCACTGCTCTATGTGTTACGCAACGATTTGGGGCTGAAAGGGCCAAAATATGGCTGTGGGCAGGAACAGTGCAACGCCTGCAAAGTGCTGGTAGACGGCCAGGACGTGCCCTCCTGCAAGCTCCCCATCCAGCAGGTCGCCGGGCTACCCATCACCACCGTTGAGGGGCTGGGCAGCGCCGACAACCCCCACCCGCTGCAAGAAGCGTTCGCCGCCGAGCAAGCGATCCAGTGCGGCTACTGCGCCGCCGGGATGGTCATTGCCGCCCAGGGGCTGCTCAACCGCACCCGCTACCCCAGTGACGACGACATCCGCGCCGCGCTGGCCGACAATCTTTGCCGCTGTGGGGTGTATGAACGGGTGCGGCGGGCAATTAAGCTGCGAATCGGCCGGCCGCACTGGAACCCCATCTACGACATCATCACCCTGGCCGACCCGGCCGACCCGGCCACCACCGCCCTGCCCCCTTCCATCGCCCAAACGCCCGACCTTGACGCTTGGATTCGGATTAACCATGACGAAACGGTGACGATTTTTTCCGGCAAGGTGGAGATTGGGCAGGGGATTAAAACGGCCGTTTCCCAAATCGCCGCCGAAGAACTGGACATAGCTCTGTCGCGCATCCGCATCATCAGCGGCGACACCGGGCAGGTGCCGGATGAAGGGCTGACGGCGGGCAGCATGTCGGTGGAAGTGAGCGGCAGGGCACTGCGCGTGGCCGCCGCCGAAGCCCGCCACCTGCTGCTGACGCTGGCCTTTGAGGAGCTGGAAGCCAGCGACCTTGCCGCTCTCCAAGTCAACGATGGCGTGATCACCGATCCCACTACCGGCCGCCAGATAAGCTATTGGAAATTAATGGGGGGCAAGCGGTTCGGCCGCACCATCAGCGGCACAGTCCCCCCTAAAGACCCCGCCGCCTACACCCTCATCGGCCAACCAGCCCCTCGCGCCGATGTGCTGCCCAAGCTGACGGGCGTACCCAGCTATGTCCACGACCTGGATTTGCCCGGGATGGTGCATGGGCGGGTGGTGCGGCCGCCGAGCTATGGGGCGCGGCTGGTGGATGTGGCGGAAACGGCCGTTTCCCAACTCCCCGGCGTGCTGGCCGTCATCCACGACGGCAGCTTTTTGGCCGTCATCGCCGAACGCGAGGAGCAAGCCATCTGGGCTTCTGAATCGCTACGCGCAAATGCTGCCTGGCACGATGACACCTGCCTCCCCGCCCCCGACACCCTCTACAACCACCTGCTCACCCAGCCGGCCGAATCGGTGCTGGTGCGGAAAGGAACGGCCGTTACCGACCCCATTCCCCCCGCCAACCCCAGTCCCACGCTGCAAGCCAGCTACTATCGCCCCTACCAAATGCACGGTTCGCTGGGGCCATCGGCGGCGGTAGCGCAATGGCAAGAGGGACAATTGACGGTGTGGAGCCACACCCAGGGGCCGTTTATTTTGCAGGCGGCTCTCGCCGAAGCGTTGGCACTGTCGCCGCAGCAGGTGCGGGTTATCCACATTGAGGGGGCGGGAACCTACGGCCACAATGGGGCTGACGATGCGGCGATGGATGCGGCACTGCTGGCGCTGACGCTGCCCGACCGCCCGGTGTCGCTAAAATGGATGCGCGACGATGAACACAGTTGGGAACCGTATGGCCCGGCGATGGTGGTGAAGCTGGCGGCGACGCTCTACGACGGCCACATCACCGACTGGAACCACGAGGTGTGGAGCTACCCCCACATGGGTCGCCCTCGGCCAATGGGGGATAATTCGGGGTTGGTTGCGGCGTGGCACAGAAAACGGCCGTTTTCCCGCACCCCACAACCCCTCTTTCTGGGCAACCATGCTGGCAGCTATCGCAACGCCGACCCGCTCTACGATTTTGCCCACAAGCGGGTCGTTGCCCACCACGTTGCCAACAGCCCTCTCCGCACCTCCTCCCTCCGCAGCCTGGGGGCGTATGCCAACGTCTTTGCCATCGAATCGTTTATGGACGAACTGACCCACGCCGCTGGAGCCGACCCGGCGGCGTTCCGGCTGGCGCATCTGGCCGACGACCGCGCCAAGGCGGTGATTGAAGCGGCGGCCAACAAGGTGGGCTGGCATAGCTACACGCCAAGCGAGGGGCGCGGCTTGGGCATTGCCTTTGCCCAATACAAGAACCGGCAGTGTTATGCCGCCATTGCCGTGGAGGTGGCGGTGAACCGAGAAACGGGAGCCATCAAGCTGCTGCGGGCGGTGATTGCCGCCGATGCCGGGCAAATGGTGAACCCGGACGGGATGAGCAACCAGCTTGAAGGGGGCTTTGTGCAGGCGGCAAGCTGGACGCTGGCCGAAGCGGTGGATTTTGCCCCCGACGGCATCCGCAGCCGCGACTGGGACAGCTACCCGGTGCTGCGTTTTGACAATGTGCCGCCCATCGAGACGGTGCTAATCAACCGCCCCCACCTCCCGTTTTTGGGGGTAGGTGAGGCGACGCAAAACCCGACCCCGGCGGCGATTGCCAATGCCGTTTTTGCAGCCGTTGGCGTGCGGCTGCGGGAAATTCCGTTTACACCGGCACGGGTGCTGGCGGCACTGGCAAATGTCTAAAGGAAATAGGACGCAGATTTGCCTGATGTACCTGATTGATCTTTTGGCTCAAGCAATAACGACCGTTTCGCGTACACGACATTTCCAAGACGTTGACACACCACCCAAATGAGGCTACACTGTAGCCACAAAAACAGAAGGTGGCTTATGCTCAAAACAGTCGGTGTCCGAGAGCTAAAAAATCAAGCATCTAGTATTTTGCGCGAAGTACGTGAGGAGTTGGCTGAATATGTGGTCACGGTTCATGGTGAACCCGTTGCCATTATTCACCCCATCACCCAAGCCGACGCAGAACGGCTGCGACAAGAAGAAATTGAGATTGCATTGGCGGAAATGAAAGTATTGGCAAAATTGGTGGCAGATGCCTGGGTTTCGGAAAAGAGTGGGGTTGAATTAGTTGATGAGCAGAGGCGCTAATCATGGCAATTATTGATGCTTCCGTCTATGTTGCCCTGATGAATGAGCAAGAAAAAGCCCATGCTGCTTGCTGGCGATGGTTTGAACAAGCTGTTGAGCAGAAACAAATACTCTCCTCCCCAGCAATTCTAGTTGCTGAGGTAGGAGCCGCCTTAAGCAGGGGCACAGCCGACACATCATTTGCACGCCAAGTCGTCGAACAACTGCACCATTCAGTAACGATCCAACTGTTGGCCATAACGCCCTCTCTAGCCTTTCGCGCTGGAATCATCGCCGCTGACTACAAAATTAGGGGGTGCGATGCCATTTATGTGACATTAGCGGAACAATTAGGGAGGCCGTTGGTAACGCTGGATAAGCAGCAGCTAGAGCGCGGTTCCCGTGTTGTCACCACAATGTCACCAGAAACGGCCGTTTAATTCGCCTCTCCCCACACTCTGTATTAAACTTGTGCCAAAATAATCACAAAAGTTGGGGATTAGAGATTAGAGATTGTGAGCCTTCATCAATCTCCAATCGCCAATCTCCAATCGCCAAACCGTATGATTGCAGAAACGGCCGTTAAACTCCGCCAAAACATCCAAAAAGTCATCGTCGGCAAAGACGAAATCATTGACCTCACCCTCATCGCCATGCTCTGCGGCGGGCATTTGCTCCTCGAAGACGTGCCCGGCACCGGCAAAACCACCCTCGCCAAAACCATCGCCGCCTCGCTCGGCTGCACCTTCCACCGCGTCCAGTTCACCCCCGACCTCCTTCCCTCCGATGTCACCGGCATCTACTACTACAACCAGAAAAGCCAGGAATTCGAGTTCCGCCCCGGCCCCATCATCTCGCAAATTTTGCTGGCCGACGAAATCAACCGCGCCACGCCGCGCACCCAGTCAGCCTTGCTAGAAGCGATGCAGGAGCGGCAGGTGACAGTAGACATTGCCACCCATAAGCTACCGCAGCCCTTCCTTGTTCTCGCTACGCAAAACCCGGTGGAACTGGAAGGCACTTTCCCCCTGCCCGAAGCCCAACTCGACCGCTTCCTGATGAAAATCGCCCTCGGCTACCCCAGCGCCAGCGAAGAAAACGACATTTTGCTCCGCTTTGAACGGCAAGACCCGCTGGAAACGCTGGAAGCAGTGGTGCAGCCGGCCGACATTCTCACCATGCAAGATGAAGCCCGGCAAATTCGCGTCGAAACCTCCGTCCGCAACTACATCGTCAACGTTTGCCGCGCTACCCGCGACCACAACGACATTGAGCTGGGAGCCAGCCCTCGCGCTACCATGGCCTTGTACCGCACTTGCCAGGCATTAGCGGCCGTTCGCGGGCGCGACTTCGTCATCCCCGATGATGTCAAAACCATGGCCCCCTACGTCCTCACCCACCGCCTCATGGTCAACCCCCAAACCCGCCTCCGCGGCCGCAAACCTGAAGATGTGATCAAAGAGGTCGTGGCGACGGTGCCGGTTCCAGTTGAAAATTAGCGATTACTAGAGATTGGAGATTGGAGATTATAAACCTTCATCAATCTCCAATCCCCAATCTCCCCTCCTCCCATGCTCCAATCCCCCGAACAAATCCACCTCGTCATTCGGCAAAACCAGCGGCAAGCACGTTCTGAAGCACGGCGTAACCTGATGGTGGCGGCCATGAGCGGCAAAGGTGTCAACATGGCTGATGTCGCCCAGGCGCGGGGGCTGGTGCTGCGCGAACGGGAGAACAGCATTTTTAGTGATGCCTGGATTCCTCTGGCGGTGCTGTTTGTCGTCATCGGGCTGCTCACCGGCCGTAACCCCGCTCTGCTCGCCCTCGGTGCCGTGCTGCTGCTCATCGTCGCTGTTAGCACCATGTGGAAAAACCTGTCGCTGCTGGGTGTGACCTATGAACGCAGCTTTGACCAAACCCGCGTTTTCCCCGGCGAACCCATCGAAATGACCATCACCGTCGGCAACGATAAATTTTTGCCCCTCACCTGGCTCCGCTTCCGCGATGACCTGCCCATTTCGCCCGAAGAAAGCTTTATTTCGCAAACGGCCGCCGAAATTTCCGGCTCCTACACCCTCTACAACACCTTTTCGCTGCAAGGCCATGAGCAAACCGAGCGCAGCGTCACCCTGCGCTTCCCCAAGCGGGGCTACTACCACATCGGCCCCGTCACCTATGAATCGGGCGACATTTTTACCTTGTTTACCATTGAACGGGAGCATCATCATCTGGATACGCTGGTAGTTTACCCGCAGCTTTGGCCGCTGGAGCAGCTTGGGCTGCCCGCTAAGGAGCCGTTTGGCGAGGTGAAAGTGAGCCGCAGCCTGTTTACCGACCCAATCAAAACACAGGGCATCCGCGACTACCACCCCAACGACCGCTTCCGCGATGTTCACTGGAAGGCAACGGCGCGGCGGGGGAGTTTGCAAACAAAGGTATATGATCCGTCTACGGGGATGACAACGGCCGTTTTTCTCAACGTCGCCACCTTCGCCAAACATTGGATGGGGTTTAACAGCGACCTGCTTGAACGCGCCGTCAGCGTTGCCGCGTCCATTGCCAATTATGGCGTACAGCAGGGGTGGGGCGTGGGCTTCTACGCCAACGGCTCCGTCCCCAACTCCGACCAGCCCATCCGCGTCGCCCCCGGCCGCTCCCCCGACCAGCTTGGCCGGGTGCTGGAAGCAATGGCCGCCGTCACCGAATTTGCCACTAGCTCCATTGACCTGATGCTGCTGCGTGAAAGCCCTGGCTTGCCCTGGGTTGCCACCATCGTTCTCGTCACCGGCATTGTCACCGACGAGATCATGGTTGCCCTGCTGCGGCTAAAGGAAGCAGGGCGGCGCGTGGTATTGATCTCGCTGGCCGACGACCCTCCGCCGCTGGGTCTGGGCAACATGCTCACCTACCACATTCCCGCCACCGTCCCCGCCTTCCAAAAAGGGCGCAAAGCCGCCACCGCCACCGAAGTCGCCCTTAACGCCATCCCCACGCCCGAACCGCTGGGGATTAGTTTTGAGAAAATAACACAGAATTGATCACCGCGAATGGCACTGGTTTTCAGTATGGTCACAAAGAAATTACACAGAGTTCCACAGAGTCCAGAAAGAGTTCCACAGAGGTTTCTCTGGGAACCTCTGTAGAACCTTTTTGCAAATAATCCAGGTTCTGTTGGCATTTGTCAT